>NZ_JADQAH010000061.1:0-9522 GCF_022129225.1 Psychrobacter sp. Ps7
AAAAAAAACAAGTTTTTAAAGCGGAAAGTGCAAGCCTAAATCAGATAACAGCCCTTTTATAATTATTGCTTAGGCTATTGCTGTGAGGCGTGCTTATCTCTTGTCTGCCCTACGTTATTAGGTTTGCTGCTGCTGTCCCTATCAATATTGGCCATGCGTACCAGTTTGTTAGTACTGTTATGCTTGTCTCGAATACTTGTGTTTGCAGGGCGATTATAGCTATTGCCCCGAATACAGCGTTAAAAGCTGTGCTTATTGCCTGTATTTTGTTCCAAAGCTCTTTTGTTTCTCTCATAGCTTACTTCCTTATGTTGGTTGGTCTTATCTTGTTTGTATGTTTAATTTAAATTGTTTCTTACTTCTAAGCAGGAAACCCGCAGGAGCGCCGAAGGTGCTAGCTTTTGATTCTATTCTTGGCTAGGCTGCTCCTATGAATTTATAACTATCAGTCGGTAGTAAAGGTTCTAATTATAAAAAAAGACCTCAAACGATGGCTTGAGGTCTCCGATATTTATCTTAGTCTAGATGTTCTTGTGTCTGTTAGGATTTGGAGTTTTCAGCTCTTTGTTATTGGTGTGCTGCTCAAGTATTGTAGCTTTTCTATATGGCTTAAATAGTGAGGATCTGATCATGCTTGTTATAGAGGACGTGTTGTCGAAAGTTATTGATAAAGGGAAGGGGGGCTGGTCTTTTAAGCGAGCAACTGCATTGGCAGTTTCTTATAGAGAGCTAAGAAGAACTTTAGGCAACGGTGACTTGGATATGTCCCCAATTCATGCTGGAGGCTCTCGTTCTAGAGCGAATTGGTCTTCTAAGGATATGGTCATTATGTGTAAAAATGAGAGTGTCCTTAAAGAATTAAATCATAGTAAATATATTTATCTCACTCCTGTGTGTATATTTATGGAAACGCCTACTTGGGCTCGGAGTAGGTATGAGTACGTTGCTATCTTAAAGAAAGCGGGACGTATTGGATACTCTGTATTAATCTTAGGTTTTGAAAGTCTGTCTTATGATTTTGACTCCCCTGGTTATGAACTGTACGGTGGAGCATGTGGTTTAATGGAGGTACTTTCTGATGGGACATTAGTACTCTTTGAGAGGACAGTGTCATGGGAAGAATTGAAAGGATGCAAAGTTAACACTACTTCTATTAGAGAATTATTTTTTGATAAAGATGAAATAAAGCTAGTTGATTCGGTAGTTGACGAAGTTGTAAATAATCATAGTTTGGATAAGAATGAAATTTATACTTATCGGCATGAAAATAAGGAAGAAGAAATCCCCATTATGAATCCCCCTCATCTCTGTCGCAGTGATTTTGATACGTATAAGTGGGATGGCCCGATAGATGATATTCCTTTCTAACTTGTATTAATTCTAAGTTAATTTGTTTTTAAGCCAGCATATACCGTGGGTACAATATCCACTCCGTTACTATTGACCCAAGGCATGCCGGTAAGGGGAAACCCCTTAACCCCAACCCCTCACAAAAAGCCGTGAGGGGTAAAAAAACAACAGCTAGAGCGAGGTTAAAATGGCAAGGACGAAATGGCTAAAAATCAGAGTGTCGGATCAAGAAATTGCAGACATCAAAAAGCGGACAGGCTCACATGATATGTCTAACTACGTTCGCAAGTTGGTACTCGATCAGCCGTTAGCCCCGCCCGAACCCAAGCACAAAAAAATCGTACACAGTGCCGACCCCGAATTGGTGCGAGCCATTAATCGCATTGGCATCAATATCAACCAAATAGCCAAGCAGACCAACACAGGGCAAGAAGTCGGTAACGCCGTATTGATTGCCTTACTTGAATTACAGACCACGCTAGACAAAGCACTAGCATCGAGTATGCCCGATGATCGTTAAATTCTTCACTCATGGCACAGGTGGCAGCAAAGGCGTGTTTGATTACTTGCTCAACGACAAAGAGCAGCCAGACGGCAAACGCCTTGGTGCCGAAGTATTGAGAGGCGACATAGACAATCAAGCCTTGCTCATTGATAGCCTCGACTTTAAGCAAAAATACACCAGTGGTTGCTTATCGTTCACCGAGACAGCCGACGAAGTCACAGCAGAACAAAAAAACGCCTTGATGGACGGCTTTGAGGAAACCCTTCGAGCAGGACTAGACGTTGATAGAGTAAGCGTGAGCTGGATTGAACATCGAGACAAAGGCAGATTAGAGCTGAACTTTGTCTTTGCTGATGTAGATTTAGAACACGGCAGAGCCTTTCAGCCCTATATCCACTACCAAGACAAGCGCAGGGTCAACGCATGGAAAGACATGCAAAATATCGAGCATGGCTTTACCGATCCCAATGACCCCGCCAACAAGCGATTAATGGCGCAGCGTGACAATTTACCAAGAGACATTAAAGACGCAAGACAAGCCATTACTGACGGCCTAAAGGCATTGGTGGTTGAAGGTGTAATAGCCAATCGTGACGACGTTATTCAAGCCTTAACGGATGGTGGCTTTGAGATAGCACGAGAGACAGACAAAGCAATCAGTATCAAAAACCCAGATCCCACAGCAAAACGAAATATCAGGTTAACAGGTGGACTATATGAACGAGGCTTTAAGTTTAGCAGAGAAGTTCAAAGCGAAATCACAGCAGCAAGCGAAGACTATCGAGCAGGAAGTAGAGAACGTTACGACGCAGCTAAACAGCTTTATGACAGCGAAATTACAAGAAAGCGAGACTATCATCAAGCAAGGCATGGAAAGCCTAGACACGAGCAACGAGCAGTTGCTCGAGACGTTAGCCACGCATCAAACCGATATGTCTACAGCCCTCGAAACCTATATGAGCAACGTCCAAGCCCATACCACCAAGCATTTAAACCAGTTCGCAGAAGACATAGAGAAGACGATAGAAGCCTACACACAGCATATAGCGCAACTGATAGAGCAGAGAGAAGACAGGATAGCGAAGGTTATCAAATCAGAAATGAAAAAATGGGCGATAGTAGCCGGTCTGAGCGCACTCGCCATGCTGATATTAGGTTTAACCATAGGGGCACTGCTGTTCAACAAGTTCTCGAAGCCGACCTATACCATTCAACAATCGCAGCCACAAACGCAGACACAGCAGCCCATCGACTACGGGCAGAGGTAAGTCATGGACAAGAGACTACTAGAGCAAGTACAGAAAGCCCTACAAGCACAGCAGGACACGATCAAACGCCAAGAGCAGATGCTAGACGACCAAGAGCGTTACATGAAGCAGATGCTCGACCAGAAAGACCAAGATATAGCGGAATTGACAGCCTCATTGAACAAATTGGCACAGACGAAGACGCAAGAATTAGAACGCTTGCCGACGTTGTTCAAACAGTTGCAAGCTTCAATGACAGAACAAACAAGCGTGTTCAATGGTTGGGTCGCATATCGGAAAGAGCACGTAACAACGCAAGCATCATTGATAAGCGAATTATTGGCTTTAGGGAACGTGCAAATTCAACTCGTAGCGCAGTTAAAGACGTATCAGAGTACGATAGCACTGCCCGACTATCTCAAGAGCGATACGACGCAGCTAGAGAGCGATACCGTGAAGTGGGAGAGCGAATTGAGCGCATTAGCGAACGCACAGAGCAAAATAGAGCAGTCACAAGCGAAAATCAAAGGCTCACAGACAGAAATACAGACGGAGCTGAAGGAATTAAGCACATTGCTGGACAAGTCAGAGAGGCGATAAAAGCTAAAGAGCAAGAACTTGAGCGTACTAGAGTGCCTACAAGGTCAAGATCTCCAGGTATGGGTCGCTAGCTGGCTGAGGCAGAAGAAAATATCGTAAACAATGGGCTATATAATATAGTTCGATGCCTTTACAGCGCACCGATCTTAATTTGAACCACTTTTTAAGGAAATAAAGACCATGCAATCACTGAGAAATGTAGTCATTAATGGGGCAGTAATATTTGCATTGCTGTTTGGATTGACGCTATCTGCGACAGCAGCAGAACCAACTTTTGAGGAGGTTAAAGCATTACAAGCTTTTGAGGAGATTAAAGTATTAGCAGAGAAGGGTGATAGTTTTTACCAAGCTTATCTTGGGAGTTATTACGCACAAGGCCGCGGCGTCCGACAGGATAATAGCAAGGCATTTTACTGGTACCAAAAATCAGCTAAGCAAGGCAATGATTTTGGGCAAGTAGGCATAGGATTCGCTTAC
Source organism: Psychrobacter sp. Ps7 (assembly GCF_022129225.1). NCBI lineage: Bacteria > Pseudomonadati > Pseudomonadota > Gammaproteobacteria > Moraxellales > Moraxellaceae > Psychrobacter > Psychrobacter sp. Ps7. Next base: position 4,180 of record NZ_JADQAH010000061.1, read on the forward strand.
AGCTTAGGAAAGGGCGTGCGTCAAGACGACAGCAAGGCACTTGAGTGGTTTAAAAAATCAGCTAAGCAGAACAACCGCACCGCTCAAGGTTATCTTGGGAAAATATATGAGAACGGAAAGGGCGTCCGACAGAACAAAACTACTGCAAAAGAATGGTACGGCAAAGCTTGCGATAATGGCTTTCAACTTGGCTGTGATAACTATAAACGATTGAATGAGCAGGGTTACTGATTTAACAGTTTGAAAAGTGATTGTTGGTATTATTTTTGGTATAGAGAATAAATAAATTCAAATAATGCCGTAAACACTGGACATACAGCCGACAGTTTGCTTCCTAGTATAAGGAGCCAAACTAAAAAACTAGCATGGATAAATTAGAAACTACAAACAAAATCTGTTTCTGTTTTAGCTATTGTTTCAGGTAAAACAGGGTTGAAGGAATTGTTTGTAGACCCAGAAGCCTTAACACTTCCATCTGAATTATAACCAGCTAGATATGTATTTTTAACTCTCTTTGGGTTACTTTTACAATCGTAAGAATTCAAAGCTATAAAATAATATCCTTCAGAGGTGACTATTTTGCTAAACGCTTGTTTATAGATACCTTGTGTTGATATTGATTCGGTATCAACATAAGAATATGTTTTTTTATCAAAAGTTGAACTAATAAAAACCCAATTTGCAGCACTAGCAAACATTGTTGCTGAGCTAACTAATAACAATACTATTAATTTTTTCAAAAAAATCTCACAAAAATAATCAAAGGTAGTTTCAAGTATAGGGTATATCACAATCACTGCCAACTGACTTGAATTACTCACGCAAAGTACACCCACAAGTAAACTGGCAGCACCTATCTATATATAACCATATTAATATCAATACTTTACCTACTGATTATGGTACCCACTACAGGTACCTTACTTATTCCTATAAGGTAGATTATGGTAAATGGTTTTGGGATTGAAAAAGTCATCGAGCCGAGTGCTCTGAAATATATCTGCTAACATGTCATCAACGCACAAATTTAACTCCAAAAACTTAATTATTAGAGCCACGCCATGACCTTTTTGAATACCTCATTGATACGTAAGTTAACCCTCTTTTTAGCAGCAGCGATGTTGTCTGTATCAGCGATGGCTGCTGATTTTGATCAGACACAACGCTTGGCCAACCAAGGCGATGCTAGCGCTCAAAGAGATCTTGGACTGATGTATGAGTATGACGATAGTGTTCCTCAAGATTATGCCAAAGCCCTTGATTGGTATACCAAAGCGGCCAATCAAGGTGGTAAGGGTGTTCAGAACACACTTGCTAGGGTTTACCACTTTGGTATGGGTGATAAAAAAGAGTACCAAGATTATGCCAAAGCCCTTGATTGGTATACCAAAGCGGAAAATTACGGGAAAATTGGTGACATGTACCATTCTGGCACAGGTGTACGTCAGGATTATGCCAAGGCTCTCGAATGGTATACCAAATCGGCAAATCAAGGTTCTGGCACAGAACATTATAAGATTGGAAAGATGTATTTTAATGGCGAAGGTGTACGTCAGGATTATGCCAAAGCCCTTGATTGGTATACCAAAGCGGCAGTACCACACGCCCAGGAAGCTATTGGTGATATGTACTACTCTGGCACAGGTGTACGTCAGGATTATGCCAAAGCCCTTGATTGGTATAAAAAATCTTCCAGTCTAGGCTATATTAGCCCTAAATTTAAAATTGCTGACATGTATTATCAAGGTCAAGGTGTACGTCAAGATTATACCGAAGCCCTTAAGGTGTACAGACCACTTGCCGATAAAGGTTACGCATCAGCCCAGTTTAATCTTGGTGTTTTATACTATGAAGGTCAAGGTGTACGTCAAGATAAAGCAGAAGCAAAAGAATGGTTTGGTAAAGCTTGTGATAACGGCGACCAAGGTGGATGTGATAACTATCGAATGTTAAATCAAAGGTAAGCTGCTACATATGCGGATTGCGGTCTATTTATTGGCCTATTCTGATAATAGAAATCAAAGAACACAGCAACCGCAAGCGTTAAAGATAATAGTTCGACTTCTCTAGTAACCGCCAAACTCAAAAAAGACGTTTCGGACAGGTAAAGCCGCTTTTGAGAAATAACCCCATGAAAGCCAAGAAAAGGTGGGTAGCAAGTCGCTAGTGATGTTAAAAGTGTTGGTAAGAGAATAATATCCGATACCATAAAACCCTAATTCATTGGGGCTATAACTCATAGTTCGATGCCTCTACAGCGCACCGATCACGATTTTAGTCACTTTTGAGGAAAATAAAAATCATGCAAACACTAAAGAACATATTCATTAATGGTGCAATTATATTGGCATTGCTGTTTGGACTCACACTATCAGCCACAGCCGCAGGGCCAACTTTCGAGGAGGTAAAATCATTAGCAGAGAAGGGTGATAGTTCCTACCAAAGCCTACTTGGTTCTTATTATCGTGAGGGTATAGGTGTGCGTCAGGATTACGCAAAGGCGTTTGAGTGGTCTAAAAAATCAGCTGATCAAGGTGATGTATTTGGCCAGTTTAATATTGGATATGCTTACTCAGAAGGCAAAGGCGTGCGTCAGGATTACGCAAAGGCGTTTGAGTGGTACACAAAAGCCGCTAAGCAAAATAATACCTTTGCCCAAAGTTATCTCGGCATCATGTATGAACTTGGCAGAGGCGTGCGACAAAATAAATCTATTGCAAAAGAATGGTATGGCAAGGCGTGTGATAATGGCCATCAAGATGGCTGTGATAATTATAAATTTTTGAATGAATAAGGCTATTGATTTACGCCCTTTCAAAAACCGATTGTTGGTATTATTCTTGGTATAGAGCAGATTATAAAAATACCAAGTCATAAGCAGTAAGGGTTACGGCTGACTGTTTACTTCCTAGTGTAGAGTCAAATGCGACACAACTAGAAACCTAGAAACCACAAACAAAATCTATCTCCTTTTTACCGTATGATCCAGGTATAGCAATTTTAAACTCAGCAGCTGTACCTGTTGGTACACCAGAAGCGACAGTATCTCCTTTTAAATTATACCTCGCAATATATGTTGTCTTGTTTCTTTTCGGATTACTTTTACAATCATAAGAAATCAAACTTATAATAAACGTGTCCTGCTCAATTATAATATACTTTGCAAACGCTTGTTTATAGTTACCTTGCGTTGATATTGAATCAGTATCAACGTAAGCATAATATTTTTTCTCAGGTATTGCACTAGTTTGAACCCAGTTCTCAGCGCTAACAGACACTGCTGCTAAACTAAAGCACAATACTACAGCTATTTTTTTCAAAGGATGTCTCAAGAAAATAATTAAGGTTAACTCTAAGTATAAGGTATAGCATAATCATTGCCAATAGCCTCGAATTATCCACTTCAAGTACACCCATAAGTACACTGGCAGCACCTACCTATAGGTAACCTTATAAATAATGCCATGTTCGAGTCCGTCCACAGGTACCTTGTCTATCCCATAAGAATGCTTTACTTAAAGGAAGCTATAATGAAAAAGCTTGTAATTTGTCTAGCTCTACCACTGTTTTTAGTTGGTGTTGATGCTAATGCTAGATCTTTAGCCGATTTAGTGTCATCCGCAGTGGGCCCGAACCCTGACTCAATCCAAATCTGTTACTTATTTAAAAATGATAATTTAATAAAAAAAGATATGTGTATTCAATCTTCTGCTGAATTCACTGGTGCCTCATCAACATATTTACAATTAACTGATAGTAAAGGTTATGAGATTACTAGGGTATCTGGTGATAATGATAGTAAGTTTGATATTGATGGTCGGTCGGCTCAGATGTATTATCGTAATGCCTCTGGGTATGAAGTTACAAGCTATGAACAGTTAATAAGTTATGGGCAAGAGCCTCTATATTGCTTCAAAAATAAAGTGGTTGATATCTGCTATAAATAGTTTAAATGAAGCACATTAACAGCAGCCTTAAACTTCAGCAGTTACGGATGCCAGCTTGGTTCCCTGCATACTAACTATCATTATTAACATAAGTATTAAATGAAGAAAAAGCCCTCTAGTGGGGGCTTTTTTTGTTAGATCAGCGTTTATGGAAAACAAAGCACCAAGCGGTCAGCTCTAAGCATGAAGTAGGTACAACTTTTTAGGACAATGCACGCCTTAAATGGCGTGGCTTTACGAGGAAATTGCTAATTGACGAAACAATAATGAGAGCGTAAACTCAAGTGCTAGAAACGAGTAACCCCCAGTGACGCCAATCACTGAGGGTTAGATGAATTTTAATCTGTGTCAGCAGATATAAAACCCACCATATTCGAACGGTCATTTTATATCAGCAGGCGCACCAACACAAGTGTGCGTGATGTTAATACTACCGGAAATATACGAAACACTCCCTCATAAGCCTTATTGCACTGATGGTTTAGGTAATCTTGTCATTCGTCCTAGGCAAACTGCCGTCAAAATGCGGTACATCCAGCATAACCCTCCTTGCATGACCCACTTCATTTGCTTAGACATTGATCATAAGCATGGCGCAATGCGTTGGGCGGAAGAATACCTACCACCACCACGGTGGACAAGCCAAAATCCTAAAAACGGACACGCTCATATTGTCTATGAGCTAAAAACGCCTGTTTGCACCAGTGAGCATGGCAGTCGTAAAGCCTTAGATTACCTCGCTAAGATACAAGCAGGGCTTGTCAGAGAGACACGAGCAGACGTCGGCTATACCAACTTCATTACCAAAAACCCGATGCACGAGCATTGGCGTACCGAAGTATGGACAAAAGAAGCCTACGAGCTGAGTTATCTAGCAGAGTTCGTTGATCTCAGACCTTTAACGGCTACCGAGAAAGAATACGGACTTGGTAGGAACTGCTCCTTGTTCGATACCGTTCGCCATTGGGCTTATTCTGCCATTAGAGAGCATCGAGGCAAGACTTGGGAGCAATGGTATAACTCAGTGCTTAAACACGCTCAAAGCGTCAATATGATGTTTTCAGCGCCATTACCGTACTCAGAAACTAAAGCCACTGCTAAAAGTATTGCTAAATATTGCTGGAAGCGTGACGCTTATCACTACAATGAGTTTATTTATCGTCAGGCGATTAAAGGTAGCAAAGGTGGAAAAGCTAGTAAATCTCCAAACGGAGGTATAGTAAGGTCAGCCAAGTATGATATTAAGAGAGCAAAATCTATAGAATTAAAGGCTTTACAGTATAGTGTTAAAGAAATAGCCTTAGAGCTAGGTGTAACGGATAGAACTATACGAAATTGGCTAAAAAAAACAAGTTTTTAAAGCGGAAAGTGCAAGCCTAAATCAGATAACAGCCCT
>NZ_JADQAH010000062.1:0-8055 GCF_022129225.1 Psychrobacter sp. Ps7
TAACATTTACCCTTGCTGGCTGCGGTGGGGAGGATGATGGTATTTATGGTTCGGGTAGTAATAAGATTACGCTGACCAGCTTTGACAATAGCTATGATAAGCAAGCGAAAGATAGCGCCATTGCACGCATCGATGAGACCTACCGTACTGGTGAGCGTGAAATCAAGATAAAAAATATCGTTAATAATTATAGTAATCAAGGTTTGAATACTTTGGACAGAACGGTATTATCAGACAATTTTGAAGGGCGACTGGATAATAAAAATATTGAAGTTGATAACCGCACGGTCAAACGTCCTATCTATGAAAAAAACAGTAATAACAAGCTAGACTACGAAACCAATTATAAGACGCTTAACTTATCAGGCTTGCAGGCAAACAGTTATAGTGCGGGTACTAATATAAATAACAGTCGCGGTATTCTCACGGATTTAAATAATTATCCTAAGATTCCAGCCAATGCAGAGTTTCCGATAGGCTCTGTTTGCTATATTCCAGTAGTCGAGAGCGAACGCTCGTTTTTAGCCTTTAACGACAAAAACAAGACGGGATATACATCGCTCGATAAGTGGATTGATGCAGCTGAAAACCGCTTTAGCGATGATAGAGGCTACAGAACTTCTGAGTTTGGTGTAGGCATCGGCAATAAGCAAAAAGCGGCACAAGTGACGTTCTTTGAATACCGGAATCAGCCTGCTTATCAGTACAATGGTGTCGAATATAACGATGGCACGAATGATAAAAATGCTATTTATGAAGCAAATTATGTTGCCAAAGGTGTGATGAATCCGAATACTAACAGTCTTCGCGGTGTGGTGGATTGTACGATAGTCAATGAAGTCGCAGGAGATTTCTTGGCCGCACAAATCAAACGTTACTATTAATCTTAAAAACGCATCATGTTAAAAAATTGACCAACACTCTCTATTTGACTATCTAGGGAGTGTTTTTTTATGCGCTAATTCTGCACCTTGACGCTAAATCCGCTACAATACGCTCATTATTTATTCTATTTAGTTAGATTACTGTCTAAAAGACAGCCTTTTTGAAGTTAAGGTTGAAGCCAAAAATTATGAGCGTAGATCCAAAGAAATTAAACAAAGAAGTGGCTAAACGCCGTACTTTTGCCATTATCTCGCATCCCGATGCAGGTAAGACCACCATGACTGAAAAGTTGTTATTATGGGGTCAGGCAATTCAGGTAGTAGGCGAGGTCAAAGGCCGCAAGACTGATCGACATGCGACATCAGATTGGATGAGTATGGAGCAAGAGCGTGGTATCTCGATCACCACCTCTGTCATGCAGTTTCCTTATCAAGACCATGTGGTCAATCTATTGGATACACCGGGTCACGCCGATTTTAGTGAAGATACCTATCGCACCTTGACCGCTGTGGATAGCGCGCTGATGATGGTCGATGGGGCTAAAGGGGTCGAAGAGCGAACCATCAAGCTGATGGAAGTCTGCCGCATGCGCGACACGCCAATCATCTCATTTGTCAACAAGCTGGATCGTCAAATTCGTGAGCCGCTTGAGCTGCTTAGTGAGATTGAGGCAGTGTTAAAAATTAAATGTATTCCAGTGACTTGGCCTATCGGTATGGGACAAGATTTCGTTGGTGTCTACCATCTGACCGAAAACAAGACTTACCTTTATGAAAAAGGTAATGGCGGCAAGATGACAGTCTCTGAGACTCGCGCGGGATATGATTATCCGGACATTCGTGAGCGTTTGGGTCAATTGATGTTTGATGCTTTCGAAGAGTCACTTGAGTTGGTACAAATGGCGTTAGAAGAATTTAGCGTTGAGGCGTTCTTAGCGGGTGAGATGACGCCAGTATTGTTCGGTACAGCATTGGGTAACTTTGGCGTAAACATGGTACTTGATACCTTGATCAAATATGCACCGCCACCCAAGTCGCATCCGACCAATGAGCGTGAAGTAGCGGCAACAGAAACAGATTTTAGTGGTTTTGTCTTTAAAATTCAGGCCAATATGGACCCACGCCATCGTGATCGCATTGCCTTCTTACGCGTGTGTTCAGGCAAGTATGAAAAAGGCATGAAGCTAAAGCATGTACGTTTGGGTAAAGACGTACGTATTGCCGATGCACTGACCTTTTTGGCAGGGGACCGCGAAGCGTTAGAAGAAGCGTATCCGGGTGATATCATCGGTTTGCATAATCACGGCACCATCTCTATCGGTGACAGTTTTACGGAAGGCGAGGAGCTGAACTTTACGGGTATTCCGCATTTCGCGCCTGAATTGTTTCGCCGCGTCATTCTAAAAGATCCGCTCAAATCGAAAGCCTTGCAAAAAGGGCTACAGCAGCTAAGCGAAGAGGGCGCGACACAGGTCTTTATGCCGCAGATTAATAACGATTTAATCTTGGGTGCGGTTGGTGTACTACAGTTTGAAGTGGTCGCGCATCGTCTCAAAGAAGAGTACAAAGTACAGTGTATCTTTGAGCCGATATCGATTGCCACCGTACGCTGGATTCATTGTGATGATGAAGTGGCATTAGCGAAATTTAAACGCAAAGCTCATGACCAATTGTCGCTAGATGGCGGTGGTTATTTAACGTATCTTGCCCCATCACGGGTCAACTTGCAGCTGATGCAAGATCGCTATCCAGAAGTCACTTTTAGCAATACTCGTGAGCATTAAAATTCATCATTTCATGAGTTAGTTTATCTTTTAAGACACGCCAGCCGTGTCTTTTTTATTAGCTTAGATTTAGGCATTAAACGAGAGAGGGTAGGTAGCTATTCGTTAGCAGGAGACAGCAAAACCCTAAAAACACAAACAGTGTTCCTACAATACATCGTCATTGTTACGGTAGAATATCAAGTAACATCTTATGTTTATGAAAGAGGATATATGAACGCTGCGAATCAAATTGATATCAATAAGCCAACAATGAATCCGCATTTATCGATGACAGCAAGTCGTAGTCGTCTGCTGAGACTGCTTGCCGGCAGTTTACTGCTAGGTAGCATCGCGATGCCTGCAAATGCAGGTAATCTCATCAGTAGCACGGATTATCTAGAATATGAGCTGCCTAAAAAAGTGCAAGCACAGTGTGTTGAGCGCGATAACTGTCCAGAAATTGAGATCAAATATCTGAAGACCAATCACGGTTGGATCAATGATATCGCCAATGCGCGTATTAATAATTTAGTCGTCAATAGTAAACCGACTGAATCTGCACCTATCAAAACGAACGTCAATCAGACAATGGTGAAAGCCGCCATTGATGACTTTGCCAGCTCACAGTTCATAGATATGCCAGAGGGCAGTTCATGGGCTTATAGTTTAATGGTAACGCCTGAGTATTTAGGTCATGTCAGTGATTTCGAACTGTTTGAAATCAATACTTATGTCTTTACAGGTGGCGCTCATGGCATGCCTTATAGCGAATACTTGATATTTGACCTTGACACCAAAAAACAAATCAAGCTTGAGGATATGCCTCAATCAGGCAAGGAATCACGTTTTAAAGCGCTTGCTTATGATGCTTATAAAGCTTGGGTCAAAACGGTTGACGACGATGTCAGCAGTTATGAGAAAAACTGGCCATTTACCTTAAGTGACAATGTGACACTGACGGACAAAGGCATCGATATCCGTTATCAGCATTATGCTATCGGCCCATATGCTTATGGTATGCCGGTACTTAGTATTCCGTACAGTAAGCTCGACGGTGTCATAAAGCCGCACTTTATACCTAAATAGTTCGGATAGTCATTGCATAACTTATTACGGTTTATATTAAAAAAATCGTAAAATCTCTTAAAAAATTGGCAATGATTTATCTAAAACCATTTGAAATTTAATAAAAGAATAAGGAGTTACCGCATGACGAACAATACAGATAGTATGAAGGCGACAGTCGACACAGAGACTTGGCAACTTAATGCCTTAACAGAAGCGCTTGGCGACCTAACGTTGACGGTCAATGACAGCCTGTCTGTTGGTCGTGGCAGCGACAATGATGTGGTACTTGGTAGCAAGCAAGTATCGCGTAATCATGCGGTGTTAAGCATCTTAGATGGTCGATTGTATGTCAAAGATTTAGACTCATCGAACGGTACATTTATCAACGAGCAGCGTATCGAAGGTAATACATCGAGCCTTTTACAAGTAGATGATACCATTGGATTTGCCAGTTTCAGCTTTCAGGTAAACGCGCCTCTTGCTGCTACAGATACTGATGTATTAGCGCCCGTAGCAGTAGAGGATTCAGTGGCTGAGACTGAGACAGTGGTTGCTGAAACGACTGCCGAAACACAGGCTGTCGAAGACTCGACAGTGAGTGAACCTGTTGTGCATGAATCAGTAGTAAAAGAGCCGATTGTTAAGCAAACGGGCATCGAAGCTATTCTGCCTGTGACAGCTGATGTGAAGACAGTACCTGTTGATACCGCCTCGGATAGAGTAGCAGACTCAGTAGGGGTAGCTGAGACCAGTGTCAATGAAACAGTTGAACCTGTCTTACAGGAGGCGATTCAGGAGCCTATTGTGAAACAAACGGGCATCGATGAAGTCTTAACGGCTATAGATAATACCGTGTCTAACACAACTGAAGCGGCACCAGTCGCTGCTGCGACTGTAGCAGATGCACAACCTGCTGTAAGTCAGCCAGAAGCCGTCACAGCGACAGAGGCGGCACCGACAGCATCTGCTCATGATACGTCATTAGTAGAGCAGTCAGCTGTACATGAAAAGCCAGCAGTTGAATCAGAGCATGACAAAACGACTAAAACTGCTCTACAAGAAGAAGCAGATCCCGATATTCTACGAGCTAAGCAGGCGGCAACCGCACAATTTTCTGGCACTGCCAATCTAGGTCAATCTCGTGATGTTGGGACAGAAGGTAATAATGCGATGGATCAGACTATCAGCAATCCAGCCAATGCAGGACAGGCAGAGAAAAAACCAAGCGGTGGTTGGTTTATTTGGGTGTTTATTGCCATCATTATTATTGCGTTAGCATTGTGGTTATTTAACACGGGTGGTGCGTAACCAAGTACTGACCAGTGCGTTTGAAATGCTCTAATCCAAGTGGGTTTTGGTATAATTATTAGCCAATTGTTAGCTACTATCGGCTAATAGTCTAGTAACTCTCACGAATATGCCACTTTGATAGCGTCAACATTCAATAGAGTGTTGACGCTATATTTTATTTAACAGTCTGCTGTTTTATCTTTTGCCAATATTTTGTTAAGAGAGCATTATTATGATGAACTTTGAAGAATATCAAGCTTTTAAAGACCGTGGCTTTAGTCATGCCCCACTGATAAAAAAACGTCTAATGGACGCACAGACACCAGTATCTGTATTTTCTAAAGTACGTGATTTGAGCGGCTCTGCATATTTATTTGAGTCTGTCGTAGGCGGGGAGCGTTGGGCACGATATTCGATGATTGGTTTAGGTAGTGATCTCATTTTGCAGTATGCCGATGGTAATATGACCGTCAAAAAAAATGACCATACCGATGTCGATGCAGTCGCTGACCCGTTTGACTATATTCGTCAGCTAATGGCGCAGTATAAGATGCCAACAGTCGAGGATATTGCAACGCTACCGAGCTTTAGCGGCGGCTTAGTAGGTTACTTTGGCTATGACATGGTGAGGGTTATCGAGCCAAGCGTGGGTTTATCAGATGCCCCCAATCCGATGACAATGCCGGATATGTGGCTGATGCTATCAATGAGCGTGATTGTTTTTGACAGTTTAGAAAATACGTTATCTATCATCGTTTATGCTGATTGTCACACTGAAGATGGTTATAGCAATGCCATCCGCGAGCTAGAAAAAATTGAAGAAAAACTGGCAGAAATGCCAAATCTGAGCGCACCCGTAATGCCGACGCCGACATTTACCTCACAAACAGGCGCGCAGAAATATTGTCATGATGTCAATAAAATAAAGGATTACATTTTAGCAGGCGATGTCATGCAAGTCGTTCCTTCGCAGCGTTTGACGGCCGATTATACTGGCGACTCATTAGCAGTTTATCGTGCCCTACGATTTTTAAATCCATCGCCTTATTTATTCTTGGTACATGGTTACACCCTCGATGATCACAAGCGTTTCGACATTATTGGGGCATCCCCTGAGATATTATCACGTATCGAAAATGGTAAAGTGACGGTACGACCATTGGCGGGTACTCGTAGACGCGGACAAGATGAAGCGGAAGATTTAGCGCTTGAAGAAGAGCTGCTGAGTGATAAAAAAGAGATCGCCGAGCACTTGATGCTTATCGATTTGGGTCGTAATGATATTGGCCGCGTTTGTGAATATGGCAGTGTCAAAGTCACCGAAAAGATGTTTGTCGAGCGTTATTCGCAAGTGATGCACATTGCTTCTAATGTTGAAGGGACGATATTGCCCAATAAGGATGCGTTGGATGTTTTTTGTGCGACGTTCCCCGCTGGTACGCTATCAGGTGCGCCCAAAATACGCGCAATGCAAATCATTGACGAGATAGAGCCAGTCCGCCGAACGGTATTTGGCGGCTCAGTCGGTTATCTGGGCTGGCATGGCAACATGGATACCGCCATTGCTATTCGTACTGCTGTGATGCGCCGTGGTAAAATTCATATCCAAGCGGGTGCTGGGGTTGTTGCTGATTCTATTCCAGAAGCAGAGTGGGAAGAGACCAACAAAAAAGCATTGGCGTTGGTCAAAGCGGTAAAGATGGCGTGTAATGGTTTACGGATTCGCTAGGGACTCCAGTCATAAAAACACAGTATGCGGTTATTGTGGAAAAACAGCCTATTTTTTTATTTAAAAAAATCATTACAATCAATTAGTTATATTTTTTTTATTGAAATAATCATAAAAAAGGCAAAAAAGGGCTTGCGTCTTTCAAAAAATTTGATAGAATAGCCACCACTTTAAGAGAACAAGCCGACTTAGCTCAGTTGGTAGAGCAACTGACTTGTAATCAGTAGGTCGCCAGTTCGATCCCGGCAGTCGGCACCATCTCTCTTAAAGTAGCTTTTTATGAATCTGTCTTAAACTAAAGCCATTTTTGTTTAAAGCAACCTAAGGTGGGATTGGGGAGCGGTCAAACCCAACAGACTGTAAATCTGTCGCGAAAGCTTCGAAGGTTCGAATCCTTCTCCCACCACCATATTTTTTTAAGTTTGTCATAGCGCCAAGCATACTCTTTATACTTAATGACTCTCGATTAGAGTCCTCTTGAATAAGAGTAATTGCGGGTGTGGTATAATGGTAACACCTTAGCCTTCCAAGCTAATGACGCGGGTTCGATTCCCGCCACCCGCTCCATATATACAACATCGCAAAGATTATCAATAAATCATCACGACAGTCAGTTTTAGTATTGCTGTATCGTGATATTTTTTTTAGTAAATCCATAAGTTGTTTTTTGTGGTTATTAAAAACATGCTCATATAGCTCAGCGGTAGAGCACTCCCTTGGTAAGGGAGAGGTCTTGAGTTCAATTCTCAATATGAGCTCCATTTATTGTTTAAACCTCTTGTGTTTGCTTTGCCATCTTTAAACAGTTCGTGTCGATATCGAAATTACAAAATATTGAAAATTATAAATTACAGTGTAGCAAATAATATTTAAGGGTGACACTGAGGTGTTGCCTTTTAGTGCTGTCAATTTATCAAGCTATCAATACATGAGTAATTATCTAAAAGTATCTAAGACAAAATTATTTAAGATAAAAGTATCTAGGTTCGGCAGGCTCCAATATTATTAATGATTTACACTAAGATAAAGTAGTGCAACAGCGATAATGTATAATATCTTGCAATGTTCACTAGATTAAAAAATACGTATAGTGCTTAAACTTATGTGTGCAGCATTGAAATGCATGATTTGAGCACATATATACAGTCGTAAAATGATCAAACAGTTTTAGTAGATAAGCCATAGCGTCAACGGTTTGATGGTTCTGTATGCATCATGAGCCGTCAAACAGCTATTCACCGATCTTTGATTGATAAAGATTCACCAAAAAAAGAGGAAATACCCATGGCAAAGGCCAAGTTTGAACGCGTAAAGCCAC
>NZ_JADQAH010000063.1:0-7331 GCF_022129225.1 Psychrobacter sp. Ps7
GGCACACCAGCAGAGGTACCCAAAAAAGTCAGCTTCAACATAGATTGCCTCTCTTACACATGATACTTATCTGCTATGACAATTGGCACATCATGGTTTTTTGCGCTGCAACCATCTGCCCACCATTGGCCGTACATTCACTGACCATATTGGACTCATAAGATTTCCAGCCGCCATAAAAGCTGGCAATACATAGAATCACTACGAGCAATTTTTGTGACCATGCTTTAATGGATACCTGCTGATGGTTCACATTGTCAGCGGTAGTATCAAGCGCGGGCTTAGCAGCAATGCCAGTATCGACATCAGTATGCTTGTTATGCGATTTATTTAAGTCTGTCATTACTTATCCTAAAAAAGGTTTTGTCTATAAATAAACAAAACCTTTTATTTTAATATCAAATTAGTCATTTATTAACGATTAAATGCGCCTCATTTAGAACTGCAAACGACCGCCCTTTTCTTCTGCACGCTTAAAGGCATCGCGCTCTTCACAGCGTTTTAGCCAGATTAAGATATTGGCATATTTACTGCTATCTAATCCTGTACCAGCATTGGCACCCACAACTGCAAGATGCATTTGGATATCAGCGGCACTGAATGCTTCACCAGCGAACCAGTGACTATCTTGTAGCTGCTTCTCCATCAGATTTAAGTTATTCACTATATTATTGTTGATCATTCCATCTTCAACTTGTTTGCGAATCCCTTTACTTATCGGCTTGATGAGCATGGGTGATCGTTCAACCACTTTGTTAAAAACGAGGCGCATGACCAATGGCGGCATCGCCGAAGCTTCAGCAAAATGCAGCCAAAAAGTATAGGCTTCCCACGCCGACTCGTTATCATCAGAAGGCTTAAACTGATGCTCTTTATCGTAGTGTTTCAGCAAGTATTCAATAATAAAACCTGACTCAGCCAACGCGCGATCATCAACTTCCAGCACAGGCGTATGTCCTAATGGATGCACTTTCTTTAAGCTCTCAGGTGCAAGATGCGCCTTAGTGCGCTCATAAGTGACCAGCTTATAATCTAGCCCCAACTCTTCTAGTAACCATAAAATACGAAATGAGCGCGAATTGTTTAAATGATGCAGAGTTAACATAAACCGTCCTAGTTATATATTGTTTTAAATCAGCCATAATCTCTTTGATACAGTGCCACGCTTTCAATTAAGCGTGACGCTATTGTCATCGATGATAGCGTAATTTTTGCCCCTTTAATACTGCAAGTTTGTAGAACGATGGCGAAAAACACTGCCTGCTAAGTCAAGTCTATATCGACTTGCTGGCAGGTGCTACTTTGAATGCAGCTCTTCAATTTTGCGTGTCATCTTATGTATTTTTTGCTGATACTTTCTAATTTTTCGGAAACGATTCGCGGTTAATACACCTTTAATACGACGGTTTTTCAGACGGCGACGTGGCGGGAAGCTACCCACTTGTGGCTCATTATAACCATGCAAACGGTCATCACGCTTACGTGCTAAGTAACCAAGCGCACTATCCACAATCATCATCATCAACGCGACAAAAATCATGCCGTACATAAATAAAGAGCCACCCTCATCGATACTTTGATGCAAAATCGTGATGGAAAATATGAATAAAAATATCGGCTCAAGGTAGCATAAGGTGCCAAATAATGAGACGGGCAGCTTTTGACTGGCAACCATGGTCAATGACATCGCAGCCGTACTGATAATGCCTAATAGTGGCAACAGATACCAAAACTTATCGGTAGATATCGCCAGCGTAAACCCGCCATTGAGATATAAAGCAATCAACACCACCGGCGTCAATAAAACAAGGTCAGAGATAAGCCCTGTAATCGGCGGCACTGCCAATTTACGACGCAGTAGATAATAAGGCGGATAACCCAAGCAAACAAATAAAGTCGCCCAAGAAATACTGCCGTACTGAAAGACATCATAGGCAATACCTGCGCCTGCGCAAATGGTGGCAATCCATTGTAACAAGCTCATGTCTTCGTTATAAAAAAACCGACCAACCATAATCATAATCATTGGATATAAAAAGTAACCCAATGTCACCTCAAGCCCCAAATCATTGACAGGTGCCCACATAAATATCCAGATTTGCGCGCCCAATATTGGTGTCGGTATGATAAATAAAAACCATTCTTTGGGCGACTTTAGGGTTTTGAGATAATCAAAAATATGCTGCCACTGCTTAAGCACACTAATCAGCAGCATCAGACTCAATAGCATCATCAGTACGCGCCAAGAAGCGACTTGCGTCCCTGACAACGGCTGCATCAATAGACCAAATAAGAATAGCAATGAATATAAAAAATTTGCTGCCACTGCAGCGATGGTACCTTGCGACGTTTGATTCGTGGTGAGCATAACGACAACCTTGAAAAATGAGCGCACGTCCTTGGCAATTTTAGAAAAAAACAAAAGCCTCCGACGCGGACGTCGAAGGCTTTTTGATCTATAAACTCTGTTATCTACAACATAATCATATAATATTGAGATAAATACTTGGAATATATCGTGTTTATCTTGTGGTCGGTATTATGTCAAAGTCAGAATAGATAAGCAATACACCTGCTTTACTAAAGCGTTCACCTACCCATTCAGCATCTTACTTTGCACTCAACTGCTCGATTTTTTGCTGTATTCTATCCATCTTTTTTTGATAGCGCCGAATCTTACGAAAACGATGCGCGGTTAAAACCCCATCGATACGCTGATCTATGAAACGACGACGCGGCGGAAACCCGCCCACTTGTGGCTCTCGATAGCCATGCAAATGATTGTCACGGCGGCGCTTAAGATAACCTCTTATACTATCAGCGATCATCACCAGTAACGCCAAACTTACCATACCATACATGAACAAAGAGCCGCCCTCATCGAGGCTTTGACTTAGAACAGTGATGGATAAAACAAACAGCAGCATAGGTTCGACATAGCTTAGCGCCCCAAATAATGATACAGGTAATTTGCTACTGGCAATCATGGTTAAGGACATCGCCAGTGCACTAAAGGCTCCTAGCAGTGGTAATAAATACCAGAACTTGATGTCCTGTGCTGCCGTACTAAAGCCGCCGCTAAAATACAACATAATGAGCACCACTGGCGTTAACAAAGCCAAGTCAGACAACAGCCCTGTGATAGGCGGCACAGCCAGTTTACGCCGCAATAGATAATAAGGTGGATAGCCCAAGCACACAAACAACGTTACCCAAGATACTGAGCCATATTGAAAGATATCATAGCCAATACCTAAGGCTGCACATAGCGCGGCCACCCACTGCAACGCACTCATATGCTCGTGATAAAAAAATCGACCAAGTACAATCATCACCAGCGGTAATAAAAAATAGCCCAAGGTGACATCCAGACCAAAGCCATTGACTGGTGCCCACATAAATAGCCAAATTTGACCACCCAAAATCGGTGTGGGCAAAATAAATATCAGCCACTCTTTCGGAGTTTTTAAGGTTTTGAGATAATCAAAAACGTGTTGCCATTGCTTGGTAAAACTGACCAACAATAGCAAACTTAGCAGCATCATGAGCACGCGCCATGAGGCTACCTGCGTACCTGTCAAAGGCAGCATAAATAGTCCAAACACAAACATCATCGAAAATAAAAAGCTCGATGATATCGAAGCAAGGGTTCCTTGAAAAGTTTGATTGGTCGAGAGCATAACAACAGCCTTAAAAAATAGAACTTTATGGGCATTATTTATAAAAAATTAGAGCAGCGGAAACTTAAAAGCAGACTCTAACAATAGATGACATACAGAAAAAAATAAAAGCCTCCGACGATAACGTCAGAGGCTTTTTATAGAACAATCATATAAGACTAGATCAAAAAGCTAACTACTGAGACATTTATTCGTCGTCTGCGTTTTCACCGTCTGTACTATCAACATCTAATTCATTGTCAGTAGCAATATCCATAACGTCATTCGTTGCTGTGTTGCCAGTCGCCGCATCGATATCTATCTGCTCTTGACCTGCCACATCAAGTGTACCGTCTTCTCTCATGGCGTCAACCAGCTCATCGTCACCTTCTTCATGCTCAACACGCGCCATAGCGACCAGCTTCTCGTCTTTTGATAGACGAATCAGCGTCACACCTTGCGTATTACGACCAGAGCTAGCGACATGCTCAACGGGCGTACGAACCAATGTACCTTTATCAGAGATTAAAATAATATCGTCTGTAGAGTCAACCTTAGTGGCTCTTACTAGCGCACCATTACGCTCACTGGTTTTGATGGCAATTACACCGCCGCCGCCACGATTTTGGGTATTGAACTCATCGATAAAGGTACGTTTACCAAAGCCGTTTTCACAAGCAATAAGAATTTCGCGGACATCATCTTCGATCACAACCAATGATTTTATAGACTCATTAGCCGCCAAACGCATACCACGAACACCTTTAGCCGTACGACCCATCACACGAGCATCATTTTCATCAAAACGAATGGCTTTACCACTGGATGCAAACAACATCACTTCTTGGCTACCATTAGTGATACGAGCACTGACCAGCTTATCGCCCTCTTCTAGTCCAATCGCAATCAAGCCGTTCGAGCGAATATTGGCAAACTGCTTAAGCTCTACCCGCTTCACCGTACCATTAGCCGTTGCAAAGAACACAAAAGGTGGCTCTGCTTGCGTGCTAGCGTCTAATGAATCATCATCCCCATCTATTAGATCATCTGTTAATGCTTCACCTTTTACCGATAGCTCTTCCACTATTTTTGGAATCGGTAGTATCGTAGTAACAGTTTCATCAGGATTTAAGCCAATTAAATTCACTAATGGACGACCGCGAGCACCTCGACTGGCAATCGGCACTTCAAAACCACGTAAGCTAAAGACACGACCGCTATCCGTGAAGCACAATACGGTAGCATGCGTTGAGGTCACAACCAAATGATCAATCACATCATCTTCTTTCATTGCGGTTGCAGACTTACCTTTACCACCACGTTTTTGTGCGACATAATCGTCAATCGGCTGAGTTTTTGCATAACCTGTACGCGAGACCGTCATGACAACCGTCTGTTCAGGAATCAGATCTTCACGGTTAAAATCAGTACGTGAGTCAATAATATCGGTACGGCGCTCATCACCAAAGTTATCACGAATCTCAATCATCTCATTGGAGATAATGGTCATTAGCTTATCAAAATCACCAAGAATAGACTCTAAATGAGCAATTTCACGTAGCAAATCCTGATATTCTTCGGTCAATTTGTCTTGCTCAAGACCCGTTAGACGATGCAACTGCATATCTAAAATCGCGTTGACCTGCTCAAGTGATAAGCGATAACGTTCTTCGCCCTCAATCAAGCCAAATGGTGCTTTAGGATCTTCGCCTTCGATATAGTCAGGACGCACAGATTGACTACCAGCAGCAGTAAGCATCGCCACCACGCTACCTGAACCCCACGTGTTATTTAATAAGCTTTCACGTGCCAAACCGCGGTTAGCAGAGGCTTTAATCGTTGCAATAATCTCGTCGATATTGGCTAATGCAACGGTCAAACCTTCGAGCAAATGACCACGTACGCGCGCTTTGTTTAACTCATAAATCGTACGGCGTGTCACCACTTCTTGGCGATGACGTACAAAGGCGGCAATCAGCTGACGCAAAGTTAGTAGCTTAGGCTGACCATTATCGAGCGCCACCATATTGATACTAAAACTTGATTCGAGCGGCGTTTGCAAGAACAAGTTATTAACGATAACTTCAGCTGTCTCACCACGACGCAAATCAATGGCGATACGCATACCATCTTTGTCAGATTCATCACGAATCTCGCTAATACCTTCAATCTTTTTATCACGTACGAGTTCTGCGATACGCTCAATCATTTTGGCTTTATTAGATTGATAAGGTACTTCGGTAAAGACAATACGCTCACGATCGCGGTTGACACCCGTATCACTCATGGCTTCAATATGATAGCGACCACGTATGTGCAAACGACCTTTACCCGTGCGATAAGCATCTAAAATACCAGCGCGACCATAAATGATACCGCCTGTAGGAAAATCAGGACCTGAGATGTGTGACATCAACTCTTCAGCTGATACTTGTGGGTTTTCGGCATAAGCCAAACAAGCATTAATCACTTCTGTCAGGTTGTGCGGCGCCATATTAGTCGCCATACCAACAGCAATACCAGTCGCACCATTGATTAGTAAGTTTGGAACACGCGCTGGCATGACGCTAGGCATACGCTCAGAACCATCGTAGTTGTCTTCCCAATCAACCGTGTCTTTGTCTAAATCAGCAAGCATCTGATGCGTCAGCTTGGTCATACGTACTTCGGTATAACGCATGGCAGCCGGAGGATCATCATCGATCGATCCAAAGTTACCTTGACCGTCAACCATCGGATAACGCAAACTAAAATCCTGCGCCATCCGCACAATGGCATCATAGACCGCACTATCGCCATGTGGGTGATATTTACCAATGACATCGCCGACGACACGTGCAGACTTCTTATATGGCTTATTATAGTCGTTAGATAGCACGTGCATGGCGTACATCACACGGCGGTGTACAGGTTTGAACCCATCACGCACATCAGGCAGCGCACGCGAGACAATCACGCTCATCGCATAATCCAGATAGGATTGCTTTAGTTCCTCTACGATGCCAATAGGACTGACCGATTCGCTCATATACACTCCTTCACTCACATTGTTTTTCTAATGTTGACACGTTTGTTCAAGATACTCATGGGTTATACAAAAATATAGCTGCATCAATGCGCAGCTACTATCAGAATAGTGACCCTAAAAAATCACTGTCAAAGGTGCAAAACAATAGGAAAATAGTGATACGGTTTTTGTTAAAAATAATGTTCAATTGAAGAAGCTATTTTAGCACAAATTTGCTGATTTAGGGGCGTCTGGCTGTTATTAAAATTAAGCAAAACAGCTGATTAGCGGTTTTTTTCACTCTAATAACAAGGGTAAAAACAACTTTAACGACATACTTGTTTTGATTGACTGATTTTGCCGTTTTTGCAAACAAATTTACCATCTTTTGAGCAGTGAGATACGCCGCCCATTTTGCCCGAACAAGGTGTATTCTTAGCCTGTGCTTGACTGATCGGAGCTATCATAAAGACACAGGTAACCAGTGATAACATCATTGACTTCATATTTTTCTCCTATTAATTATTAAATGGTATTCATGAAAAAACTGCATCCAGTGGACACAGTTTTTTCGATAGCAAAGCTATTTTTTACGGTTAAGCTGACCTCTATTAAGCAGGTTTAAATTCCTGATTAAAGAACTCACGTGTGGCTTGCGTACAAGC
>NZ_JADQAH010000064.1:0-6315 GCF_022129225.1 Psychrobacter sp. Ps7
TTTGCGATAGTCTATTGAATAAGTCATCGTTTATTTCATTAAATGCAATTGTTAATAGGGTTGTATCGGTTTTATTTGGATTAGACTATAGAAAAGCCGAGCATTTTGCTTGGCTTTTTCTTTGATATGAGACTAATATTAGGACGTTGCATTACACGCCTGTGAGCTATCTCTCAATTACTCTGAATTTATGTTTGCTTATTTTTGAGGCTGTTATTATTATGAAATTTAACTAATCTCTCAAAAATCATGGCTAATAGTCAGACTCTAAAAAATAAGACAACTTATGGAAGACGAACAAGAAAAAAATGGTTTAATATCTAAAAGAGAAAAACCTGTAGTACCAGAACCTTATTCTTTTTCAGAAGAAATAAAAAACAGGGAAAGCTGGGCAAAGATAGCAATAGCGATTATATTAACGGCTTTGGTGTCGTACAAGATAGCTACTATTGACGCTAACCTAGACTTCTCAAACTTTAATTTCAGTTTCACAGACCTACTCTCTTTAATACTTGCAATTTTTGCGATTTCTATGTCTGTAGCCCTTTATTTTAAGGCAACAGACACAAGCAATAGGTTCTACGATAACACCTTTAAATTCACAAAGGACATTTCAGAAATACTTGGACGCATAGAGGCTGGATTCGGAGCGAGGCTAAAAAATCTAGATGAAGGTTATTCAGGTCTTAGAGACAGCTTCCAAGGTAGCATAGGTAGTTCTGAAGAAATAGATGCTAGTAAAATTGAATTGGAAAAAGAGATTGCAGAAAAAAACCAGATTTTATCGGATCTTATTGACCAAACAAAATTGAGCGAAGACGAAAAAACAGAAGTGCTTCATAGCCTTCAAAGTAAAGAACGCGAAATCTTAAATTTAACTAAAGAACTTAAATTTCTTAAACACAAAATCCAGAACAACGAAAGATCAATAGAAAGTACCTTAATTAATAAAGTACCACCTTCTATGAGAAAAATTGTTTTTAACATTTTAGAGTCTAGCGATATTCCTATTCATCGCGTTGCCGATTTACCAATAGAACTTCTCAGAAACATACTGATTTTTGATAGAAGAATGTACTCTGCATCTACTCAAAAATTATTATTTAAATACGGGATAATCGATGATAGTGGGAGCTTTACAAACGAAGGTTTGCAATATATTAGAGCGCTAGCAAAAGATAGTTTACCATTCTGAACGAGCACAGCAATGAATATACTTCCAAATACAATCATGTATGAAAACTCATATTGACTCAATTTATATTAGTTAAACGCAGATAGTTTTAGAATAAATCCAAGACCAAAAAGAGACCTTGCCACATGACGTGACAAGGTCTTTTTTATTTCTAAATTCTCAGTGGAACAAATATGACGCTGCTACAAGAAAGACGAGTGCAAATGGTACTGCTCATACATTAAGCAAGTCTGACACCGTAGCAGTTCATCATTTGGTCTACTGCTTACTTAGGATTTACCATATCAGCAGGAATTACCCACTCATCAAACTGTGCTTCAGTTAATAGCTCTAACTCAACTGCAACTTGCTTCAAGGTTTTGTTTTCTTTGTAAGCCGTCTTAGCGATTTTCGCAGCATTCTCATAACCAACATGACGGTTAAGCGCAGTGACCAGCATCAATGAATTGTGCAAGAAGTCATCGATTTTATCTTTTACTGGCTCGATACCAACCGCACAGTTTTCGTTGAAGCTGTTGCACGCATCGCCAAGTAGTTTGACAGATTGCAACAAGTTGAAGGCAATTACTGGCTTATAAACGTTAAGCTCAAAGTTACCTGACGCGCCTGCCATGCTGATAGTGACGTCGTTACCCATCACTTGTGCCACAACCATGGTCATTGCTTCTGACTGCGTTGGGTTCACTTTACCCGGCATGATAGACGAGCCTGGCTCGTTCTCTGGAATGGTCAATTCGCCTAGACCACAACGAGGCCCTGATGCCAACCAACGTACGTCGTTAGCGATTTTGTTCAAGCTGCCCGCTAGCGTTTTTAGTGCGCCTGAAGCAAATACTTCGGCATCACGAGCGGCTAGTGCTTCAAATTTATTCGGTGACGTGACAAATGGCAAGCCTGTTAACTCAGCCAATTGCTCAGCTGATTTTACTGCATAATCAGGATGGGCGTTTAGACCCGTACCAACCGCTGTACCGCCTAGTGGCAATTCGTATAAGCCTTGTAGCGCATTGTCGATACGAGTCAACGAATGGTCAAGTTGGCTGACATAACCGCTAAATTCTTGACCTAAAGTCAAAGGCGTGGCGTCTTGTAAGTGGGTACGACCGATTTTAACAATGCTATCGAACTCTTTGGCTTTGGCATCTAGCGTATCGCGTAATGCTTTTACTGCTGGGATAAGCAGGCTGTTGATTTCACGAGCAGCGGCAACACGAATCGCCGTTGGGAAGCTGTCGTTGGTAGACTGTGCATGGTTTACATGATCATTTGGGTGAATTGGCGTGTAGCTGCCACGCTTATTGCCAGCAATTTCGTTGGCACGGTTGGCCAATACTTCGTTCATATTCATGTTTGACTGCGTACCAGAACCCGTCTGCCAGACGACCAACGGGAACTGATCGGTCAGACCACCATTGATGATTTCATCAGCGGCTTGCACGATTAAATCGCGCTTATCGCCTTCGATACGCTCAAGGCTCGCATTGGTAATCGCAGCGGCTTTTTTGACCAGTGCCATTGCTTCAATCATCGGACGCGGCAAAGTCTCGCCACCGATTTTGAAGTTCTCACGGCTACGCTGGGTTTGTGCACCCCAATAAGCGTCAGCTGGAACTTCCACGTTGCCCATGGTGTCTTTTTCGGTACGAGTTGCCTGATTCTGTGTCGACATAACTACCCTCTTTACTGGTTTGTTGTTAAATAACTGAACGATAAAAAGTGCAACAGCTGCTGCACATAAAGGAGAATACGATGTAAAGTGGCGTTATGATAGCATGACTACGACCCGTTGAATATTGACAAATAGCCATTGCTAACGTCTAAAAGCAGCTGTCATTATCAAACTCATAACCAAACTCACAAACTAGCGGATAGTATAGATATGCATCCTGAACCAAAAAACGCAGCGTCAGAGGAATCAGCCGTTAGCAACCCGCCCAGACGACACTTTACTCGCCAGCGCCGCCAACTAACTGACAGTGCGCGCAGAAATATGGGGCAAGCAGCGAGCTTGCATTTGAGCAAACTACAACAGCGATTACCAAAAAATGCGCGCATTGGCTTATATTACGATGGTTTTGGCGAGCTACCCACTCAGCCTCTGTTGGACTGGTGTCAACGCTTAGGCTATTTACCTTACTTGCCCGTTGTCGGCTCACTTGGCCGTACCAGCAATGGCTTTGAGGATAAACGATTGCGTTTTGTCCCTGTCTATCACTCAAAGCTACTTAATATACCGACACGTATACATCGGTTAGGGATGAAGCAAAACCATCATCGCCGTCTACTTTGGGCGCGAGAATTGGATGTCATTATCTGTCCGTTAGTAGCAGTAGATAAAGATGGTAATCGTATGGGTATGGGTGGCGGCTTTTATGATACGACCCTTGGCAAAAGCTATCGGTCAGGCGCTAAAAAGCCATTAAAAATTGGCTGGTGTTATGACTTCCAAGTAGTCGAACAATTACAGCGGCAACCGTGGGATGTGCCACTAGATGGCTTAATTACACCAAGCGGCATAAGGTGGTTTTAATGAAAGAGGATAAGCAAGCGATGGATACTAACTCTAGCGCTGATCATGTGGACGAGTATTTGCAAACGTTAGGTAGCGAGGACGCTAGAGAGTTGCGTTACTACAGTCAAGAGCAGTCTTTTAGCGCTGATGAGCTAGCACGGCTTATTAATGAAGAACGCTTGAATGAACTGATGGCGCAAAGCGATGCGTTTTTGCGTGGTTTGAATGATGGGATAAAAGATTTTGATAAAAGTACAGGTAACTAAGAAATCACCAACTGGTCAATTGAAGAGCTACTCTATTAGTAACCTCTTGATATACTACATGATATGGACTATTGTTTATTTTTAAATTATGAAATATAATTACTGTAAATAATTATCATTACAACACTGGTTCAATCTACCATGAATAAAGCAAAAAAAGAGTTCATGTCACCCGCTTCATTACAAGTCTGCTTTTACTTTTGGGTAATTATGTTGTTTCTCACACCAGCTGCTTATATTTATGATTACAATGATTTTGATATTGCCGAGCTGAGAAGTTTTTCTTTTGCGTTAGTTGCATTTTATACTTTTGCATTGACAACTTATATTGAAATAAAACGAATAAGGCAGCCTAATAATATATTTTTTCACCGCTTTATTGCCATAATTTCTCCTATAGTCTTATTAATTTTGCTAGTTTTATTTGGTTTATCAATCATAGACTACAGTAATGGCAATCTAAAACTAGATCGGATTTATGATCCTGTGATTGAGTTATTTTTTCTATACCTTTTATCTAAAGGTATAAAAGGCTTGAAACAAGGCTCAAGCAACGAAAAGATACCATTGCTCTCTTAAGATTTTTCCTAATTAAATGATTTTAAAAAACCAAAAAGACGCTTAGCAAAGCGTCTTTTTTCATTGTCTTATAATTTAAGTATTTTAAAACCTTACAACACCATCGCCGCAATCCAGCCAAATACCAATAACGGAATATTGTAATGCAAGAATGTCGGCACCACACTGTCCTTGATATGGTCATGCTGACCGTCGATATTTAGACCAGAGGTGGGTCCAAGAGTCGAATCTGATGCTGGAGAACCTGCATCGCCCAACGCGCCAGCCGTACCAATAATCGCCACGGTTGCCAATGGCGAAAACCCTAACGAAATACATAGCGGCACATAAATTGCGGCCAAAATAGGAATCGTTGAGAATGACGAACCAATACCCATGGTCACAATTAAACCAATTAACAGCATAATAAATGCAGCTATCGCTTTATTACCTGCGAATAATGACGCGGCACTATCAACTAATGGCTGAATCTGCTCAGTCGCTTTCATAACTTCCGCAAAGCCTTGCGCGGTAATCATAATAAAGCCAATCATTGCCATCAATTTGATACCGTCATTAAAGACTGTATCGGCTTCACTCCATTTAACGACGCCCGTTGCCATAAAGACGCCAAAGCCAAACATCGAGCCAAGCAAAAGTGAGTCGGTATACATCTGCACCACAAATGCCGTTACAATTGCGGCAAGCGCCACCAATGTTTTCATCTTGCTTTGTGTTTGCACACTAGCTGCGGTTTTGCTTAACGCGTCACCCTCTAACACTTCATCATGCGCAGCTTTATCGATTGCTAGCTGCTGATACTGGCGCGGTTTACGGTAGCTGATAAATACGGCGACGAGTAAGCCTACAAACATACCCAAAGCCGGAATTGCCATGGCTTTGGTGACTGAGATGTTACTGATATCAATGCCTGCTTCGCCGACGTTTTTCAGCATGATTTGATTGAGATAAATATCGCCAAAACCATACGGAATAAACATGTAAGTAGTCACAAGACCAAAAGTCAGCAGACAAGCAATTAAACGTCTATCAATGTGCATGCGATTGAAGGCGAGCAATAATGGCGGTACTAGCAATGGAATAAAGGCAATATGAATAGGGATTAAGTTTTGGCTGAAGCAGCTCATGGTGATTAAACCTGCAAACAGCATGTATTTAATCATGCCACTGGTGCCGCCCGCATCAATGCGTTTGATCACCGCCCCTGCCAGTGACTGTGGCAATCCTGAATGCGCAATCGCTACTGCAAAAGCACCCAATAAGGCATAAGACAGCGCGATTTGCGCGCCATTACGGATACCTTCTTGAAAAGCATTTAAGGTATCGGTCATACCAAGACCCGCAATCAGCCCACCTGCCAGCGCCCCGATTAATAAACTGAGCACCACGTGTACCCGCGCTAAAGACAGCCCTAGCATGATGACTACCGCTAGTAGCACCGCATTGATGGTCATATTCTCGCCCCTTACCCTATGTTTTGTGGCCCGCTATTGTCACATTGCCGACCTATTTATTTCGCCCTAGCGTTTTAACTCACACGTTAATCCATATAGTTGCTATTTGAACGGAGCGGTTAAGACGCGCGTCATTTTACCTGATTTTAGCCATAAAGCCCACGCGCAAAACCTAGCAGACATCAGCGACAATGCAAATAAAGGCGCAATATTCTCCTTGCGGTTGGTCATATAGCCTTGCAATTTCATTTAGCAGCACCATTTATCTAAACATGAACCACTAACTTGACTTTACAAGTCTGGTGAACG
>NZ_JADQAH010000001.1:0-85495 GCF_022129225.1 Psychrobacter sp. Ps7
AACCCTTTAGAGTCTGGCTGATTTTATCCAAATTTAAGCTGTCCGACATGGCATTGAATATCTCAAAATATTTGCCGTGTTTCTCATATAGCGCTTCATGCGTACCGGTTTCAACCACGCGACCATCTTCTATCACGACCAAGTCATCCGCATCGATAATTTGGGCAATATTATGCGAAACCATAATTACGGTACGATCTTTTTTGATGAGATCTAGGCTCTTCTTCACTTGTTGGCTGGCGATGGCATCGAGGCTAGCGGTTGGCTCATCCAAAAACACAATGGGCGGATCTTTTAAAAACATCCGTGCCAGCGCGATACGTTGCTGTTGACCACCAGACAATGACTTTGCTGTACTCTCATAGCCTTTTGATAAATTAATAATTTGCTCATGGATGGAGGCTTTTTTTGCCGCAATGATAATATCTTCCTCAGTCGCATTCATATCACCATAGCGGATATTTTCACTAATCGTACCCGAAAATATATGATTGCTTTGTAGCACTAAACCGATATTTTGACGCAATTCATGAGTATCGCAGTCGGCTAAATTATGTCCGTCTAGCCATATAGTGCCGCTATCTGGCGCATAAAACTTTACCAATAAACTGATAATCGTACTCTTGCCAGCACCGCTCAAACCCACCAGCGCAGTAATACGATTGGGCTTGATAGTGAAGCTGACATCTTTTAGTGCTTGCGTGCCATTCGGATACGTGAAATCAACGTTTTTCAGCTCAATATGACCTTTTAGATTTTTACTACTTCTGCCCGTGATATCTTCAACTTGGCTTTCATCTTCTAATATATCAAAGAAACCTTCAGCATAAGTCAGGGCATTATTAATCTGATCATAGATACGATGCAATTGGCGGATAGGGGCGGCGACGTTTTGAAATAGCATGACATGGAATAAAATCATACCGATGGTCATCTCGCCTTTTAAAACAAAGTAGGATGTCAGCAGAATGATTACCACCACGCCAATTTGCTCAATAAAGGTCTTTATCGCATCATAAATAAAACCAATACTGCGAATACGCAGCTGATTGTCAGTCATGTCTTTTTGAATGGTTAAGTGCTTCTCTGCTTCTATCGACTCACGAACAAAGGATTTCACCACGCTGATGGAGTTGATCAAGGAGATCACCAAGCCACTTTTGGCTTCTCTATAGCCACGCATCTGCCGACGAAAGCCTTGTAGACGCCGCGCTTGTTTTTGACTGATGAAAAAGTAAATGGGAATGATAATAAGCCCGACCAAGCCTATCCAAAAATTGGTCGAAAACATAATGATGAGTGAGACGATCGCGCTAGCAAACAGTGGCAGCATATCGATAAAAAAGTTTTGCACTAAGCTTGTAAGACTACTAACGCCATAGTCGATACGGGTTTGCAACTTGCCGCTGTCGTTTTCGCTACTGGTATAAAATGCCATCCGATAGGTGAGGATGCGCTCAATGATTTTTTGCGATAAATCACGTGATAGATTGATACGAATCTTTTCACCAAAGAAGCGTTGCCCAAATGAGATGAATATCGACAATATCTCTTTGGTTAAGAGTACCGCACTGATAATGGTCAGCATGCGCACGCCAGCTTCCCAAGGCTCAGCGAGGGTAGCGATTTCGGTCAAGGTATCAACGGCATAGCGCAGCACAAAGGCATTGACTTGAGCGGTAAACGAACCCAGTACGGTCAATATCAAAGTGGCAATAATTAATACTTTATATGGCGCGGCAAAAACGGCAAGCTTTTTGAGGATATCCCATAACAAAGCGCGCCGCTCCGTTTTTTTGAGTGGTGCAGTATTGAGAAATGGATTATCTGATAATACGCGTGGCGATTTGGATAGCTTGGGTAGTTTTGGCATACTAGGATTTTGGTCTTATTGTTAATTGTAGAACAATAACGGAAGCATTTTAGCTCTAGTTGAAAGAAATAACAGCTATATAGATTCTTTTATTTGTTTGCTAAAATTAATACTGTATCGAAACCAATTCATCGTTTTTAAAAATCAAGTGCTTTCTAATACCGTAAATCCAAGTGTCAAATTTTCCTGATTTGTCAATAAGTGTTCTTCTATATTGAGGTTCACCCCACTTACTTTTATTTAATACTTGGTCTTGTGTCATGCCAATTTTGACCTCAGATTTTTTTGCTAGCTCTTTTTGTTTAGCATCGTAGCTTAATTTATTTATAGCCTGTGTGATTTTAAAACCCTCGGGATCATTCATCATTTGATCAATTTCAGCAGGTGTAATAGGTCCAGTGTTAGCTTCTGCTATACTAATCACCAGTACTGATATAAACAAAAAGTATTTTTTCATAAAAGTTCTTCCTAGTAAGTAGCTAGAATATAACATTTAATGGGTGCGCATGGCGCACCCTACGCATATTTGGTCGCTTGATTAACCTTTTTAACGATTGGCGAACTGCTTATGACTTACTATGAAATCAAACTTAAAAAGCATCTTCTGGCACAAAAACTTCACCAACCATAATACGACGTGCCGAGCGGCTCATTGAGACCTTTTTTGCTTGCCAGCGTCCATCGACTTGCTCGGTTTTACCGCCTACGAGCAACGTACCTGAAGGATGACCAAAACGCACCTCGGTCAGCTCGCCTGCACCTGCTGCTTCATTGACCAATGTCCCTTGCGTGGTCGCTGCTGCGGCAATAGCGACCGCTGCTGTACCCATCATTGCATGATGCAATTGACCCATACTCATAGCACGAACGACTAAATCAATATCTGCCGCCTCGACAAATTTACCGCTCGACGCAGTATAACTTTGCGCAGGAGCAACCCAAGCGATTTTAGGAATATGTTGGCTGGTTTGTGCCTCACTCACATCTTTAAACAGCCCCATCGCAACGCCGCCTTTGGCACGGATTTTTTCAAGCTTGGCAAGTAGCTCGCTATTACTATTGATGTCGCCTTGTAGCTCAGTACCGGTAAAGCCCAAATCTTCTGCTTTCATAAAGATGGTTGGGATACCAGCACTAATAAAAGTTGCCTGAACGCTATCAGTATTTAGACCACAGCCAGAGACATCAAAATCATCGACCAAGTTGCCAGTGGGGAACATGTCGCTTGATGAATCAACGGGATCAATAAATTCGATTTTGACTTCAGCAGCAGGGAAGGTTACACCGTCTAGTTCAAAATCGCCGGTTTCTTGTACTTGTACCTTATTTTGTTCATCTAAATAGACAGGCACATGGGCAATGATGGTTTTGCCGATATTCTGTTGCCAAATACGCACCTCACAGATGCCAGTATTCGCACTATTTGCGATCTTATCAGTATCGACTAAGCCCATATTAATGGCACAGGCACCAACGGCCGCAGTTAAGTTGCCACAATTTCCCGCCCAATCAATCATAGGCTTAGCGATATTGACTTGGCCAAATAGATAATTGACATCGTGGTCTGATCTAGAAGACTCAGATAAGATGACTGTTTTTGAGGTGCTAGAGCTGCCATTACCTAAGCCATCGATTTGCTTGCCATAAGGATCAGGGCTACCGATAACCCGTAATAAGAAATTATCACGCGACTCGCCAGCGACTTGGCAACGCTCTGGTAAATCAGATAGTTTAAAGAATGTACCTTTTGATGTACCGCCACGCATATAGGTGGCGGGGACGGAGATTTGCGGAGCGAAAGAAGGTTTTGGTTTAGACATTTTTTAAATTCCTGTTTATTATTTTCAACAAGGTAAAGCGATATAAAATATTTCGATCAAAAAAACAGTGAAACGACTAAAAAATTTAGCTGATACACCAATTAAAGAAGTCTCTAATTTCATCTAAATCATTTACACAATTTTCAAGATTATCTGTAGTTAATTTTTGTCTAAATTTGAGCCATTCTCCATTTTCTTTAGTACTCAGGCATAAGTGTGGCTCGATAGCACCTTTAGCCCAAACCCAAATAGAATGATTTTTCATACTTTCTCTTATGGCATTAATATGGATATCTGCATCGCTTTCAGCAGCCATCAACTCATAAACGTCACATGCCTTAAAACCGTTACCTTTACAAGGTCTTCTGCCATTTAAACTAAAGTTATGTGTTGGCTGAATATTCTTTATTATAGTTAAGCATGAATCTATAGACGGATCTATTTGTTCTATCAGCCCTTGGCCTATTGCACCTGTAAAGGCAAAGTCTAAATCGACCAGACCTTTTGTGGAAATCCCCATTTTCTCAAGAATTTCTATCATTTTTGGAATATTACCTGCTCCATCTGCAATAACTAGAGCTAGTTTATGCTCTCCTAAAGTCTTGCCAGTTACACTATTAAAAAGAGTTGGCAGTACCGTTTTTTCTGTAGCTCCTTCAGCAATTAGAACCTTATCAGAGAATAAGATTTGACCAAGATTATACGTATCAAATAGCAGCCTAGCTTGTGAGTCGTTATCAAGTAAAGTTTGTTCAAGAGCTTCTTTTAATCTTATAGTTACTACAGTTCCATTATTATTCTTTCGAATAATATTTGTGATAGGTATGTCTGATTGTTCAATCATATAAGGTGAATGTGTAGAAAATATAATTTGATACCCTTTGTTAGAAAGAGTTTTAAGAGAAGATCGTAAAAGTTCAACGGCTTGTGGATGTAAAAACAATTCTGGTTCATCAATTAGAAGGATGTTTGTCTTTCCTTGCTTAGTGACATCTTTTGTTATTTCTGCTAAATGTCTAATCAAAGTCATTTGAATAGCACGCTGTGAACCATGACCCATATCGATGAAGTCGGACTGTCTTGCTGTACCAATTTCATTAACTTTAATTGTTCCTTGTTTAAACAAATCCGCAATACTTGGAGTCGGTATATCAATATTTAACGATAATCCTGGAAAGAAATCACCAATTTTTTCATTGATGGATGAATCAAAACTAGATAGCTCGTCTAGTCTTTCACTACCATTTAAGTTTAGTTTTTTTCCCACTACTTCAAGAGCATTATTTATTTCTGTTGCTTTAGAATCTATAATTTCTTTTTGCAGGTGAACAATGAGTTTCCCTATTGTATTACTAGCTTTGAACTTAGAGACGTCCTCTGCCGAATCTTCCATAGAGTTTATGAAAGTTGGCTCAGGAAACAAGGTGGTTATTGCTTGTGGTAAACCATTAGGGTTTACCCAGTCACCAATTCCTAATTCTGAAGGTTTTTTTATACCCATTACAACAGCATTTTTGCCAGTACCGGGAGTTTCCTGAAAGAAGCGAACACTCAATGAGCCTGCTTCAATATAGGGCTCAAGACTTGTAATTTGTTGCTTGTTTAGATGCAAAAGAGAATTTTCATCAAGACCTTCTAGTAACGCAATAATTTCTATAGGTTTTTTATTATCAAAGAAACTTGTTTCATTTTGACCTTTACCTCTTACTAGAGCATCGATGCACTTTAAAATATTTGATTTGCCTGCATTATTATATCCAACTAAAGGGGTATAGTTTTCGAGAGTTATGGTAGTTTCTTGACATGATTTATAGTTTTTTATGTGTAACTGTTTTATTTTATGCATTTTTTGGTCTACTTATTTCAGTCGAATTTAGTTTGTTTAAACATTAAAAAGGACTGAGTATAGTGGTAGATACAAAGAAGAGCCAGCATCATATAGAATTTCTATACAACATCGGCTCCTTTATATTTTATGCGCTCAACATCAATGCTTATACAATATCTAACGTGCCATCGATAAACTCTTTGGCAAAGCGCTGGAGCATACCGCCAGCGTTATACATTTTGACCTCATCAGCCGTATCTAAACGACATTTCACTGAGGCTTTATCGACAGTACCATTTGTGCGGTTAATCACCAATGTCATCTCACCACCAGCCGACACTTCGCCTTCGATATCGAATATTTCAGTACCATCGATATTTAGGGTATTACGATTGACACCTTCTTTAAACTGTAAAGGTAGCGCTCCCATACCGACTAAGTTTTGACGATGGATACGCTCAAAATCTTCAGCGACGACGACTTCTACGCCAGCTAAACGCACACCTTTAGCAGCCCAGTCGCGGCTTGAACCTTGACCATAGCCATCACCTGCGATGATGATAAGCGGCTGCTCTCGATTCATATAGGTCTCAATTGCTTCCCACATACGCATGACCTGACCTTCTGGCTCTACTTTAGCAAGTGAACCTTGTATTACTTCACCTTTCTCGTCACGTACCATCTCATTCAATAGCTTAGGATTGGCAAAGGTCGCACGCTGCGCCGTTAAGTGGTCGCCACGATGGGTTGCGTAAGAGTTATAGTCTTCCGCGGGCAGACCCATTGTATCAAGGTACTCGCCAGCAGCTGAGTCACCTAAGATAGCATTAGATGGCGATAAATGGTCAGTAGTGATATTGTCACCTAACACCGCTAACGGGCGCATACCTTTTAGCTTATTCATCGCTGCCATTTTGCCTTCCCAATACGGCGGACGGCGGATATAAGTCGTCTGTTCACGCCAGTTATAGAGCGGACTTAATGCTTTGCCGGTGTCTTTTTTGGCTTCGTCAAACATCGGAATATAAACAGCGTTAAATTGCTCAGGTTTTACCGCTTTAGCCACGACGGCATCAACTTCATCATCATCGAACCAGATGTCTTTTAGATAAACGTCATTGCCGTCTTGGTCTTTGCCCAATGAGTCTTTTTCGATATCAAAACGGATATTACCGGCAATAGCATAGGCAATCACCAATGGTGGTGATGCTAAAAATGCTTGCTTGGCATACGGATGGATACGACCATCAAAGTTACGGTTACCAGACAGTACAGCTGTGGTGAACAGATCATTATCGATAATTTCTTTTTCGATATCTGGGTCAAGTGCGCCGCTCATACCATTACAAGTGGTACAAGCAAAGCCAACCACGTCAAAGCCAATTTCTTGTAGCTCAGGCATCAGTCCTGCTTCTTCTAAGTACATTTTTACCGTTTTTGAGCCTGGTGCTAATGATGATTTCACCCAAGGTTTCCGTAACAAGCCTTTAGCATTGGCGTTACGAGCAACGAGGCCTGCAGCAACCATGTTACGTGGGTTTGAGGTATTGGTACAGCTGGTAATAGCCGCGATAATCACCGCACCATCTGGCATTAGACCATCTTTTGGTTCAGGCAGTTTTTCGTCAGCGCCATGAGCGATACCTTTGGCAACCAAATCCGTGGTTGATACGCGAGCATGCGGGCGTGAAGGGCCCGCCATGTTACGGACAACAGCGGACAAGTCAAACTCAAGTACACGGTCATAAACCGCATTTTCCATACCATCAGCCCATAGACCGGTCTGCTTAGCATACTGCTCAACCAATTTTATTTGAGCTTCACTACGACCAGTTAGGCGTAAATAGTCGATGGTTTGTTCATCGATATAGAACATCGCCGCGGTTGCGCCATATTCTGGCGTCATGTTTGAGATAGAAGCACGGTCACCGACACTCAGCTGACGTGCACCTTCACCAAAGAACTCGATATAGGTAGAGACTACGCCAGCATCACGTAAGAACTCGGTCATAGCGAGTACTAAATCGGTGCCAGTAATGCCTTTTTGCAGTTTGCCCGTTAGCTTAACGCCGACGTAATCAGGCAGGCGCATATATGATGGATTGCCCAACATCACGCTTTCAGCTTCAAGCCCGCCAACACCGATTGAGATGACACCTAAAGCATCAACCATTGGTGTATGACTGTCAGTACCGACTAAGGTATCAGCAAAAGCGACTTGTTCCCCGGCTTTGTTTTGTACCACTTGTACCACAGGTGACATTTTTTCTAGGTTAATTTGGTGCATGATGCCGTTACCAGGTGGTACAACGTTGACGTTATCAAAGGCATACTGACACCAGTTGATAAAGTGAAAACGGTCATCATTACGGCGTTCTTCGATAGCACGGTTTTTCTCAAATGCATTTTCTTCAAAGCCTGCATGCTCAACGGCTAGTGAATGGTCGACAATTAATTGCGTTGGTACAATTGGATTTACTTTTGATGGGTCACCGCCTTGCTCAGCGATGGCATCACGTAGACCTGCCAAATCAACAAACGCCGTCTGACCCAAAATATCATGACAAACCACGCGGGCAGGGTACCAAGGAAAATCTAAATCTTGTTTGCCTTCTATATGCTGTTTAAGCGCCGCGGTTAAGTCTTCTGGCGGGCAACGGCGTACCAAGTTTTCACATAGTACTTTTGAGCAAAACGGTAGCTTGTCATACGCGCCAGCTTCGATGTTTTCGATGGCT
Source organism: Psychrobacter sp. Ps7 (assembly GCF_022129225.1). Taxonomy (NCBI): domain Bacteria; kingdom Pseudomonadati; phylum Pseudomonadota; class Gammaproteobacteria; order Moraxellales; family Moraxellaceae; genus Psychrobacter; species Psychrobacter sp. Ps7. The sequence goes on from NZ_JADQAH010000001.1 coordinate 8,260, forward strand.
GCACGGGTATCAAAGTAATACAAGTCTGTGCCAGGTAATGGCTTTTTAAAGGGTTCATTCATCGGTTGTACAAGGGCGTTGTCCATAAGTCACCTTTAGCTGTTGGCTGGTTGGGATGTGGTTTAGAATGTAAAATATAATTAGGCTAAGGATAAGAAAATTCTACAGAATTAATGAGTCCACTCTCAATATTCATATTAGTAAAGCTTTTAGGCCTGTAAATAGGTTTCTCATCCTTAATATGTACTGGTAAGCTTTCGTAAAGACCTATATCCGATAACTTTGGAACTTCATTAGATGGAACTAAACTCAATAAAATGTTTGCACCTCGTAGTCCAAAAAGAAATAATCCAATTTCGTCATTCATAGTCATTGGCATTATCAATTGTTCAGCTGCATCGTTAGGAATGCTTTCTTTATTTACCAGAAAATACATGCCCATTTTGTGTGAAAAAGGTTCTTTGCCTAAGGTAAGTGCAACAGCATAAGGGGATGGATATCCTTTTACCGAATCAGAAAACCCCATTCCAATATGAAATTCACAATCAATACTTAAATTTATCGCAGTTTTTAATAACCATCGCTCAAATAATATTCCGTTGATTGGTCTTTCTGTTTTCCCTTTTCCAAAGCAATTAATTGCGTATTTTGCTTCTGAATCTAAAACTGAAAAATCATTATTATGCTTTTTACATAAAATCTTACGAGTAAGTGAGTTAATTCCAACTTTTTTAAGATTTTTACACCAACCAAATCCTTCTACAAAAACTATTCCATCCGGAAATAGGGATTTTGAAATCAAATGTTCAGCTGTAAGCTCACCTTCACAGTCACCAAAACATGCAGCCCAGCACTTATTTTTATTATTTCCCATAATTTTTTCCAAAAAATAACCAAGACGAGCAATATTAAATAAGGAAAACCGCTCGCCTCGGCAAAACAACAAAAAGCCTTTAACTTTTTATATTTATAATCTAACGCGCACTCATATCTGGTACTGGGCGCAACTCTTCACCGGTATATTCCGCACTTGGGCGAATGATACGGTTATTAGCACGTTGCTCAAATACGTGTGCTGCCCAACCTGTTAGACGCGAGCAAACAAAGATTGGTGTGAACAGTTTGGTTGGGATACCCATAAAGTGATAGGCAGAGGCATGGAAAAAGTCAGCATTACAGAACAGTTTTTTCTCACGCCACATGACCTCTTCACAGCGTACTGATACTGGGTATAGCACTTCATCACCAATATCCGCTGCCAGTTTTTCAGCCCAACCTTTAATAACGACGTTACGTGGATCTGATTCGCTATAGATAGCATGACCAAAGCCCATAATTTTGTCTTTACGCGCCAGCATACCCATCATCTCGGTTTCGGCTTCATCAGGTGAACTAAAGCCTTCAATCATATCCATTGCCGCCTCATTAGCGCCACCATGCAGAGGACCGCGTAGTGAACCGATTGCGCCAGTGATACAAGAATGGATATCAGATAGCGTAGAAGCACATACACGTGCGGTAAAGGTCGAGGCGTTGAACTCATGCTCTGCGTACAAGATAAGAGACACGTTCATCACTTTTGTGTGTAGCTCGTTTGGTTTTTCACCTTTAAGCAAATGTAAGAAATGACCGCCAATCGTCGCATCATCCGTTTCAGTTTCGATACGCACGTTGTCATGGGTAAAACGATACCAGTAGTTGATGATAGAAGGGAATACCGCAAGCATGCGATCTGCTTGGTCGTTTTCTTCATCAAAACTCATTTCGGTTTCTAAGTTACCCAGCATAGAGCAACCGGTACGTAATACATCCATTGGATGCGATTCGGCAGGGATACGCTCAAGGACGTCTTTTAATGACTGCGGTAAGCCACGTAAGCTTTTGAGCTTAGTCTGATAAGCATCAAGCTCAGTTTGGTTTGGCAAGTTACCATAGAGTAGCAAGTAGGCCACCTCTTCAAAGATGCATTTGTCCGCCAGCTCTGACACGTCATAACCGCGATACGTCAGACCAGAGCCTGATTTTCCGACGGTAGATAGAGCGGTCTTGCCAGCGACTTGTCCGCGTAGACCTGCGCCTGACAATACTTTTGTTGATGGGTTTTGTGCTGCCATGATGAAATTCCTTTTGTGGGTAGCTTTTTGGGTGAAAAACGATGTTTCTAAGTTTCTAATAATAAATTTATCAGTTGATGACTGACTATAGCGCCAGTTAAGTGTTACGCAGGCTGTTCAGGCTGCGGACCATCTAAATCGACCTTACAACGCGCAAACTCCGCTTCGATAGGGCCATTCAAGACTTCCATTGCGCTGCCTTCGCCTTCTGCATTATTAATCTTCATGTACTTGACACCCAGTGGTGATTCCATGAATGTCTGAATCTCAGTCATCTCTTCTGGGGTAGGGTCAGCCATTGGCGTTGCAACTTCTTCACCATTCATGACACGCAGTTGCTCATTACCAAACGTAATCAACTTTTTCCCTACCTCTGACGTATAAAAGTCATCCAACTCTTTTAACTCTGCATCGGTAAACCGACTCTTATAGAAACGATCGACTTCGGCTTTACCCAAGTCTTTGTCGCGTGATTCAAGGCAGCTGACTTGCTCTGCACTGAGCGCACCACTATTGATAACTGGTGCAAATAGTAGGCTGTCGACGGTATCTAGCGTAATCGTTGTCATGACAAAGTCGTTTTGAGTGACAGGTGCAGGAGCCTCTTTGGTAGCATCAACTTCAGCAGTGCTTGCACCACTGGTCGTATCGTCGGCGGTTTCTGGTGTTTTATCACAGCCCGTCATAAATAACAGCGCCGCAAGCGTGCTGCTCAGTAGTGACGCTTTAAGAGCAGTATTAGCAGTAAAAAATGGCATAAATGACCTAAAAGTAAATGAAGACGGATTTCGAAAAGATAACACACTCAAAGGTGAGCTATCTTTTCAGTGTTGCCAATGACGAATGCTTAACTACTTATTAGCAAATAGCTTGTCTAGTGTCTGCTCAAACTCATGATAATTTAAGAAATCATACAGCTCCATGCGGGTTTGCATGGTATCAACAACTTTTTCTTGTGTGCCATCAGTCAATAGATGCTGATAAACGTTTAATGCCGCTTTGTTCATCGCACGGAATGCTGATAGTGGGTACAACACCATCTCGACACCCACGCTATACAGTTGATCCGTGGTGTAAAGGTCGGTCTGACCAAACTCTGTCATGTTTGCCAGTACTGGAATATCTAGTACGTCAGTGAATTTACGATACATCTCGATATCGGTTAACGCCTCGGCAAAAATCATGTCTGCGCCAGCCTCGGCGAACGCGACTGCACGCTCTACAGCAGCATCAAGACCTTCTACCGATAGCGCATCCGTACGTGCCATGACCACAAAATCAGGATCCGTTTTGGCATCCAATGCCGCTTTTAAACGATCTACCATTTCTGAAATACTGACGATTTCTTTATTTGGGCGATGACCACAGCGCTTTTGCGCCACTTGGTCTTCGATATGTACCGCTGCCACGCCCGCTTTTTCCATTTTTCTGATGGTTTGGGCGATGTTAAACGCACCGCCAAAACCAGTATCGATATCCACTAATAACGGCGTATCAACTGCGTCAGTGATACGTCGTGCATCTTCTAGCACATTATCAAGGCTAGTCATACCCAAATCAGGAAGACCAAATGAGGCATTTGCCACACCAGCACCAGAGAGATATAACGCTTGGTGACCGACTTGGGTCGCCATCATCGCTGTATAGGCATTGATAGCACCTGCAATTTGTAGTGGCTGGTTATTATCGTTTTTTTGGGTCAAAGCACTGCGAAAGCGTGCGCCTGCTGAAGGTGAAGTCATGTGAGTGTCCTTGCATAGAGAGATAGTATTATCGTTATTGTGTTCGATTATACTCAATAATCAGTGAGTGAAAATCATTGTTTGAACAAAATTATTTAAATAATTTAAATACATAGTTTATTAAAATTAATATTATTCACTATGTAAATAGTATTATCTATAAATTAATGGTTTGCTCAAACTATTATTCATATTGCTGAATTCACAAAGACACGTATAGTCCATTATTTACATTTATTTACAATAGCGGTTGCGCTTGTTTTTATCGATTCATGGTTTTAGCTTACCAAAAAGCCCTAATAGCTAAGCTAAAAGGGCTTTTATGATATAAATAGATATTTTTAAAACCGATACCTAGCCAAATAGTCCAGCAAGATTGGCTAAAAATAACAGCGCAAAACCCGTTAAGAAGATGAGTCCCGCGATAGAGAGTGCATTCATACCAAAAGACAGTTTTTTATGATTTTTAACCAGTGAGTAATTTAACCAGCCAAAGATAGGCGCTGAGACAAACGCCGATATCATGGCAAACTTAAGCATAGTACCTAATTGTCCAGTAAAGAAAGTGATAATCATCAACCCACCACCGATAGCATAGGTCGTCCAAAAAGCGATTTGCTTTTTGTTGATTTCGCTTTCACCTTTTATTAGACGCCAGCACTCAGCGTTGGCACGGCCATAACCGTCTGCACAGGTGATCGTCGTGCCAAACATACACATAAAGGCGACGAAAGCGACCAATAGACGTGACCATTCGCCGATGGTTGCGGTATACATATTAATCAACTGATTGATATAAGCGCCACCGACCAGCTCAATTTCTTGTCCTGAGCCATACTGTACAAACACACCTAATGATAAGAAGAACAATGCCAAAATCGCTGAGACGGCGTAACCGACGTTGAAGTCAAGCAAACCTTGGCGATGGGTAGTGTGATCGGCTTTGACTTTGGCAGAGGTCCACATCGAGGTAATGGCGGCAAACTCAAGCGGTGCTGGCATCCAGCCCATGAGTGCCACGATGAAACCTAAAGTTGCTAAATTCCAAGGAGAGGCGGCGACAAAGTCTACAGCCATAACCGTTGGCTTGCCAGCGGCAATAATGACTGCAGCAACAGTGGCCGTGGTCAGGGCAATCATAATCCATTTGGTCACACCATCGAGCAATTTATAATGCCCTGCAATCAAAAAGAACCAAGAGACCGCTACGATAATCAATGACAGCGCCATCGTCGACAGACCAAGGGAGGCGGGTAGCATAAAGCCTAGTATCACCGCTGCTATTAATGAGACCGCGCCCGTACTAATGACGGCTGATAGGATAGAGAGTATAAAATATACCCACAGATATACTTTTGAGCGTTTGGCATAGCCTGCAATCAAACTCTCGCCAGTGTCATAGACGTAGTCGGTTGCAAAGCGAAAAAATGGATACTTAAAAACGTTGGCTAAAATAATCATAATGGCCAGTTGCCAGCCATATATAGCGCCAGCCTGTGTCGATGAAATCAAATGCGAGCCACCGATAGCAGCGGTTGCCATCAAAATACCGGGGCCAAAGATACGCCAGCTAAAGCCTTCTTGCTGCGATGTCGCGGTATCGTCAGTGGCATTTGGGTTGGTGCGTGGGTTATTGAGTGGTTGTGTGGTCATGAATACCTCTAAATGGTTAAAACGGCAAATTATCACTTACCTGTGTCAGCTTGCCAATGATCATGAGAGAAGGGCTTTATAAACTGCTTAAATATAAAACGATTCATCTTGTATCGACTTTAGCACACCGAAGCCAGTCAGGAGAATGATTATTCTAGTTGTTATTACTATTTGTTTGCATTGCCATTCTTTTTAGTTAGCATAATCAGTTGCTAATATCAAGCATTAAGGCTGATTATTTTTTAGCGGTTCTTTACAACACAATATCCATTCAATATCTGATAATTTAAGGCTGTGACACAAATTTTTGCTGCCGATAAGTGATGCCGCGCTGCTCATATACCTGATAGGTGGCGCGCAGTAAATCAGAAATGCTGGGATGAACGAAATCTTTGAGTGTATGCAGATAAATAGGGGAGGTGACGTTTTCGTGTATCAAACGTTGATAACTGATTTGGTCGGTACGCACGGTCTTTAGGCTAGCAGGCACAAGGGTAATACCTTCGCCAGCCGCCACCAAGCCTAGCGCTACTTGCAAGTCACTCACCGTCGTAGTCATAAAAGGCGAAATACCGTATTGTGCAAATAAGTGTAGCAACGGCTCCGTAATAGGCGCGCTATGTGCGGATTGCTCAGCACTTGTGCGTCTGGATTTTGTATTATTATCCAGCTTTGCGCTGGTTGACCTTACGCTCGTCGCTATCGGTAAATGGGTTTGATGGTAGAGAATCAGTCGATTGTTTGCTAAGTCTATCAATCGCTGCTCCTTTATATGCGCCAAAGGATGGGCTTTTGGTAAGGCGACGACATAACGTTCATGACGCAGTAGTATTTGCTGAATCCATGGATCTTGATGGGGGAAACGCCCAAATCCGATGTCTATCTCACCAGATTTGAGCGCCTCTATTTGTTGATATGAGCTGATGTCTTTGAGATTGACGTCGATATCGGGGTTGGATTGCTTTAGCATGGCAATAATTTCAGGAAGCAATCCATAAAGCACGGATGGGACAAAGCCAATATTCAGCATGCTACTGGGCGTAGATAGCCGCTGCGTCATGCTGGTGACGGTATCAATCTCTGTCAATATGGCGCTGATTTTGTCATAAAAGAATATACCAGCTTCAGTCAGATGTAGCGGTCTATGGTAGCGATCGACCAATTCTACACCCATATCCGTTTCAAGCTGTTTAAGCAGGCGACTCAAGCTTGGTTGTGACAATCCAGTTTTAGTCGCTGCGGCACTAAAGCTCCGTGAATCTGCGATAGCAATAAAAGCGTTGAGCTGTTTTAAATCCATATTTTTATGCTCACTTATTTATGATGTCACCGTTGCTTGTGGCTTATCTTCTCTTGGCTATTTTGATTATTTTATCCGAATAAGAGCAGTAAGCGACAAATTATGCTTGAAGCGAACGAGGCTAGCTACTATATTGTTTGTTAACGTTAGTGTTACACTTTAGCAAACAATAACAACTTTATTCTTAATTCTAGCTGTTATCTACTTTTTCGCGGTAAAAACTGGTTTGGTATTACTTCATGAGCGACAAAAAAAATAGCCCTAATGCGCAGTTAGAGGCAAATTTAGCCAAAATTGCTAATACTAAGCCACGTAAGCGTATGCGTAAAGATAATATCTACGAGCGTTTCATCACGCGTGTCGAAAATGTCGATAGTAATGAGGAAAACGCTACTTTCAAAGAAAATGCATTAAAACCACTAAAGAATACCGATCATCTTTCATCGTATGAGCCATTAAGCGCCACAGAGCTAGAATTATTTGCTACTTTAGAGCAAGAAAGCGTGAGCACAGGTATTAATGTAGATTTTTCTGATGACGATAAAGACGAGGGTTTTTCGACAAATCATGCACCGATAGCTAATACTGACAACTCTTTAGATTCTGATGCAAATAACGATAAATCTTCTTTATATATCGCGGACAGCGCGAATGCTGATGATTTAAAACGTCAAGATTCAGAAAGATCAGCAGCTGAAAAAGTTAGAAACGAACAACTATCTAATAATAACGACGCTGTAAATGACAGTGCCATTGCTAAACAATTAGCAAAATCAAAGGAAAAGCAAGTAAGTAGCAAAAAACCGCTTATTATTGGCATGATATTTGGCTCATTATTGATTGCTATTATTGTAGCGACACTAATTTTCACCGGCGTTCTATCGACCTCAACGAAAACGATTGCACCTGATAGTGCAGAGACGAAAACAACAACGACAGATGCAGCACCAGCTGTTAGCACTGGCAAAGCAGTAGTAACCGATGACAACCAACCTTCTGCTGATACAGGCGCGATAGACAAATCGACAGTGATATCGCAACCAGAGGAATCCCCCACTGAGAATCCAGATACTAATCCTAATGGGGTAGAGACTACGGAAGTCCCAACGACCATACCAGCAGCTGATGCAGCCATCACTTATGATGACTTTAGAGAAGAATCCCAAAGTACCTTGTATCGTGAGACCAATGATTAGAGTATGTTGGACCTTCATAATTTCAACTAATCATTCAACCTAATGCATGTTATCAATTCAAATGGACTGAATTTTGCCAAGCAGCGTTAAATATCTGCTTAATACCTCGAGATAATCTGTGCTATTTTGCTTATTAGACTGCAATTCATCTCATTTTTATTACCATTTTTCAAATTGCTCATCAGCAACTAGCCATACAATAATAGTGCTTTCAAGCCGCTTATCAGTCAATTCTATCGCTCATACCAAAAATCATTGCAACATACCCGAGAGCCCGTATCCTGAGATCAAGGATACGGTGATAGGCCGTTCATAACATGGATTGACTCGGTATTGAATTATGACTATCTCAGACAATAAAAATGATATCAATAAAAGTGTTGGCTTATCCAGTAATTCTAATAACGAGCCACTATTAGCAACCGACACAGCAAAGCTAGCAAAAGGCAATTTGCTGAGTCATGTAAAATGCTTTGCCATAGTGGGTGTCTTGTTATTAACGACTATATTTGTGTCGGCTCGTTTTTTTTCAACAATCCCTCAAACATCCATGGTAAGTGTTCATCTACCTGTTACGGTAGCTACTCATCAAATCAACGAGACGGCAGCAGATAGTTCACAGCTAGCAAAAGTTAAAAATAATCACAATCAGGCTAATGTTGAAGCTAAGCATGCTCAAGCCGAGATTGCTATTAGTTATGGTGATTTTAGACAGGAAGCACAGAATATCTTATATCGTGAGGCAGAAGCGTCTGTCTCACGTGTAAACCTAAATACAGCTAGCATTGAGCCTGCCATTAGTCATGAAGATTTTAGAGTAGAAGCAAAAAACATCTTATACCGTGAGGAAAAATAATCAAGTCTATAGGCTAACAGTCACTTTGGTTAATGCTAATTGATACTAGACTTAACCCTATCTTTAATTTCAATGACACCTAATATCTGCTGACCATCTGCAACCATTAGTAGCGTACTACCACGGCGAGCCACTTCTGGTAATTGTTGTTCTAAATCCATAGTACATCGACGTCGCCAGCAGCTTCCACCGCCCATCCAAAAATCACAATCACCTTAGCTTGAGCATCCAGCTCATGACTACTACGCCAATCGTTGTCGAAATTAAGCAAACTAATAAAGCCGCTGAAATAAAAATAGCAATGAATTTGCCTTTTGAGAGGACGGCAATATAGTCAGTGCAATTTAATTTGGCGTTCTGGTACGTTTGGCATCTTCTATCGTACCAAGGACATCATACGATCTAAGAAGCCTTGTTCAGGCGCTTGGGTGATGTGAATAACCTGTCAGTGTTGAGCTATATAGAGAGCTATCAATTGAATTATGGATACCGCTTAGATATCGAATCTTGAGTGACGATGGGGCAGTATTGTTTTGGAAGCAATAGGGTTTTCGGTATTGTAAATAATTATAGAAACAAAAATGATTATCATTTACAATATTGTTCACAAAGTTAGTACACACAGCATTATTAGCTAAATATAACTTTTACCACTCTTTGATCCTCCAATTAAGTGAAGTGAATATGAAACGCCACCATCAAGTTGCTCTATCCTTTCTTACCTTTTGTATCAGCCAGCAACTATATGCACAAAACAATGTCAGTGCTATGGACATCGCTTCAAATACGATGCTTTCAGAAGACTTAGCTGTCAACGCCGCCTCAAGTGAGTTACCAAACGTGATTTTAGATACCATTACGGTCACTGCTAAAGCAAGGACAGGAACGGCTTTGGCACAAAAAATTAGTGAGATGCCCGCCGTCACACAGGTAATTACCGAAAATGAGCTACAAATGCAGGCGACAGGCAATCGTACTACTGGAGATATATTGGCTCAGCTGATTCCAAGTTTGGGGGCAAGTAGTGGCTCAACCAGTAACTATGGCACGACCATGCATGGCCGTCCCGTGCAGTTTTTGCTGAATGGTGTGCCATTGAGTGGCTCACGCAGCCTTTCACGCGAGCTAAACAGTATCGACCCTGCGCAGCTTGAGCGGGTAGAGGTGCTCTCTGGTGCGACCAGTATTTATGGGGCTGGCGCGGCTGGTGGTCTGATTAATCTCGTCACAAAATCTATGGTGGGTTATGGCTCTATCAGGCAAACCAGAGTCGGCGTCAGTAGCAGTCGTAATTTTGACTCAGATTCCTTGGGTTATCATGTGGGGCAGACATTGGGTTATGGCGGTGAGCGAGTCTATGGTCGCCTAGATGTGGATTATGATCGTAAGGGCGGCAAATTCGATAGCCACGATAATCGCATCAGTCCAGACGTCAATCAAACTGACCAACAAGATACCGAGTCGCTAAGTATTAATGGTAGCTTGGGTATAGAGCTCACTGACAGTCAGCGTCTCGATTTGGCAGTGACTTACTACAAAGATGAGCAGGATACGGACGACGGTCCAGACTACGGTGATGGTTTGGAAGTATTATTTGGCGCAAAACCGTCCTTAGAAGCCATTGATGGTGCCAATATACAGAATGAGCCTTTTACGGAAAAAACATCAGTGAACCTAAATTATAATAATGATGATATTGCAGGCTCAAATCTGAACGTGACTGGCTACTATCGAGATGAAAAAGGCCGTTTTTACCCTTCTGCCAAGAGTGCAGCAAGCCAAGCTGCTGAAGTATGGCAAGCCAATGGTCTGACTGATAAAGCCACGCTAGGTAAGCTGTTGGAGGCAGCAACATTGGTCACTCAATCAGAGGCAGATATTGAAGTGATGGGTCTACGCGCCGCCATGCAAACGGATAGCGAAATCGTGGGTAAAAAGACACTATTTAGCTACGGGGTTGACTTTGAACGCGAAAAAAGCGAGCAAACCTATGAAGGTCAAGACTTAGATAAATTTAAAGCCAGTAACGGTCTAAGTGCTCAGCCAAATGGTCTTAGCTATAATGGTGGACCAGATACCACCATCGATAAATGGGGCGCTTTTGTCAATGCGGATATAGATATCACTGATAAATGGCATACCAGTGCTGGCGTGCGCTATCAAAAACTCAAAGCAGAAACGGCTGCTTTTACGCCCATTTATGAGCAATTGCTCGAAGAGTATTTTAATGATCCTCGCATCAGCGGTGTTAGTGATGCTTACGGCATTGATTATCAAGCGGGTCAAGTGGAAAAAGGCAATACAGACCACGATAAAACCCTATTTAATATCGGTACCAGCTATCAATTAACCCCAAATGACCAAGTATTTGCCAATTTTTCACAAGGCTTTACCACTGCTGATATTCAGCGTGCGCTACGTGATGTACGGGCAGGCTTTGTGGTCAATTCAGACAATGTGCAACCTATCGCAATCGACAATTACGAGTTGGGCTGGCAAGGTAAGCATGGCAATACTGCTGTACGATTGAGCGGTTTTTATAATAAATCAGACAAAACGGTGCGCTTTACCAATGACTATACGGTAGAAGTGGTCGATACTGATGAGCGCGTCTACGGAATAGAAGGTTCGCTCAGCCATGATATTGATGAGCAATGGCAAGTGGGTGGCAGTGTTGCCTATACTCGTGGCCAGTATGATAAAGATGGTGATTGGTTGGAGCTGGATGCCGTCCGCTTGACACCCCTTAAAGGCACTGCATTTGCGCAATACAACTTCGATGAAGGCAGTAATATACGTCTACAAGCATTAGCAATTGGCGGTGATAATAAAGCCTTTAAGGATCAACAAAAAGACCCTGATTCTAGCGCATTGCCAGTCACAGGTTATATGACACTTGATGTATTAGGACAAGTTAAAATGCCGGTAGGTCGAGTAGACTATGGGATTTATAACTTACTCAATAAAGATTATCTAACGGTCTATCATCAAACAACCTATGGCGACTTGAATCGTTTGCCTGCATCGGGTACAACTTACGGGTTGAGCTACACTGTGGATTATTAAAAATAATATCAGATCAGTTTTTATTGCCCATAAAAAATTCTTCACCATTTCTTTAATTTTAAGACCGCTTTATTAGTTTTTTTATACACATCAAAAACCGGCTTATTACTTAGCAGTAGTAAGCCTGTTTTTGATGTAATGAGTCTCGCAAATGTGCAACGAGCAGTTTTAACTTTTGATCCGGTTGTCTGGCCTTAGGATAAACCGCATATAGCCCCAGCTTCTTGCTGGTAAAACATTGTAAAATCTGCGTGAGTGTATTTTTCTGTATTTCCTCATAGATCAACACTTGTGGTAAAAAAGCGATACCTAAATCGCTAAGCGCGGCTTGTTTAATTGCACTCAGATGATTGCTATAAAACCGACCATAGACAGATATTAATTGCTCTTTGCCGTCTATATATAGCGGCCATGTACTGTTAGCCGTATTATCAAACTTATAAACCAAGCACTCATGATTCTGTAACTGTTCAGGAGTTTGAGGCGTACCATATTGCTTTAAATAGGCTGGAGTCGCGCATATAATCCACTGGCTATCTATAAGGCGCCTTGCAATGAGTGAAGAATCCTCAAGCACAGCGGTCCTTAGTGCCAAATCAAATCCTTCTTCTATCAAGTCAACCAATCGATTGGTAATTTGTAACTCTACTGACACTTCAGGGTGTTGTTTACAGAATTCGGCAATAGATTCGCTAAATATGAAATTCGCAGAGACCACAGGCATGGTTATACGTATATGGCCTTTCATATCTTCGCCGTAACCCGTGACAGCATTTTCAGCTTCTTGAAAGGCGGATTTAGCAATTTTAGCTTTGTTATAAAGCGCTCTGCCTGCATCGGTTAAGCTCAACTTTCTAGTGGTTCTATAAAGCAGTTGTGTATTTAAGTTCTCTTCTAATCTCGCAATGCGCTTGCTCACTACTGAGTTCGTCAATGATAATTTTTCAGCGACTCTAGAAAATGACCCTTCTTCAACAACCTGAACGAATAAAATCATGTCGTCAGCTTTGGTCACACTTGTTCTCCAATTGGCGTAATGCGGATTAGATTATAGCAAAAAAGGAAAATAACATTGTCCATTGATGCAATATATCAATGAATTAACAAGGCGTAGACTATTCCAGGGCGTTTTTGACATTGGGATATAAACTGTCGCAAGTCGTGCTCGGCTTTTTCTGCAAGACAGCTTTAGTAAATAAGCAGTCCCTATTTGTGAATATTTAATACAACTTAGTCATCATAGGTTCGTCAAAATAAAGGCTTCGATGACTTGGTTCAGGGAAGATCACACAATCAAAAGGATGTAATTTTGAATCAAACAATATATGGGCTTTTGGCATTACTGCCAATCGTTCTCTGTGGTATTTTTCTGATAGGTTTGCAATGGTCAGCTAAAAAAACAATGCCTATCATTTTAGTGGTTACCGCAGCGCTTGCCATTTTTATATGGGATATGACGCTTAACCGAGTGTCATCATCTATTATTCAGGGTTTGGTCATTACGGTTTCGGTATTGTGGATAGTCTTTGGTGCTATTTTTTTGTTGAATACATTGAAACACACTGGTGCAATCGCCGTTATCCGTGCTGGGTTTACCAATGTGTCGCCAGATAGGCGTGTGCAAGCCATTATTATTGCATGGTGCTTTGGCTGCTTTCTTGAGGGTGCCTCTGGTTTTGGTACAGCTGCCGCTATTGCAGCGCCTTTGCTGGTGGCAGTAGGATTTCCGGCGCTGGGTGCGGTGTTGATGGGAATGATGATACAAAGTACACCTGTATCATTTGGTGCGGTCGGTACGCCTATTGTGATAGGGGTAAATGATGGGTTAGATAAAGCTGCCATTAGTGCTCAACTGGCACAAGAAGGAGTACAGTGGGGCGAATTTTTACAACTGATTACCAGTCAAGTCGCCATCATTCACGGTGTCATTGGTACGTTTATGCCACTTTTTATGGTGATGATGCTCACTCGCTTCTTTGGTAAAAACAAAAGCTGGCGGGAAGGCTTTGCGATTTGGCCGTTTGCAATTTTTGCAGGCTTGGCATTTACAATCCCTTATATGATAACTGGTGTTTTGTTAGGGCCAGAGTTTCCGTCACTGGTCGGTGGCTTGGTCAGTATTACTATTGTTGTTAATGCTGCTAAAAGAGGGTTTTTGGTGCCAAAAACCACATGGGATTTTGAACCGCAAAAAAACTGGCCGAGTGAATGGCTTGGTAAGTTAGTGGTCAGTAAAGAAGATATTACGCTGACCTTGAGTGATAAGAAAATGTCCACCCTTATGGCGTGGTTTCCTTATTTACTGGTGGCCCTTTTACTGGTGTTTTCAAGAGTATTTACAGGCTTTCAGTCTTTACTTAACAGTGTGGCAGTAGACCTAACCTCGATTTTAGGTGAGACAGATATCAGTGCCAGTTTTAGTCCTTTATACTTACCAGGCGGCTTGTTACTAATTAGTGCTTTGGTTGCTGCCGCTTTTCAAACTAGAAAGCCCGTCAGCGCCCTAAACAGTGCCTTTAAAGAATCAGGCAAGACTGTACTAGGGGCTGGGTTTGTACTTATTTTTACAATTCCAATGGTTAGAATTTTTATTAATTCAGGCATAAACTTATCAGATGTAGCGAGTATGCCAGTCGCCAGTGCAGAGTTGTTTTCAGGTACTTTTGGCAATGTTTTTCCATTGATTAGTGCAACCATTGGTGCTTTAGGTGCATTTATCGCAGGCTCTAATACCGTATCTAATATGATGTTCAGTCAATTCCAATATGAAGCCGCCATGAGCTTACATATTTCACCTTCTCTAATCATCGCGGCGCAAGCGGTTGGTGCCGCAGCCGGTAATATGGTTGCCATACATAACGTAGTTGCTGCATCAGCAACGGTGGGTTTACTTGGTATGGAGGGCGCCACACTTAGGCGTACTATTTTACCCACCATATACTATGTATTGTTCTGTGGCATCATCGTCATGGCCGCCATTTACATTTTTGGTTTTCAAGGGCCCTTGGCATGATGAATGACACACCATTACAAGATAAGGAGCATCATATATCTTCATCAAATCGCGCTTCTCAAAGCATGCTTAGTCCTGATCAGGTGTTAGATAAACTAACAAACTTGCTAGGCGCGAGTAATGTACAAGCTGATCCAGAGAAAAATGAGCACTATAGAATGGGGTGGCGCTCTGGTGGCGGCAGTGCCTTAGCGGTTTTGTTTCCGCAAACATTGCTGGAGATTTGGCGTAGCCTAGAAGTGTGCGTTGAAGGCGACTGCATCATTATCATGCAAGCGGCTAAGACAGGCCTGACTGAAGGATCAACACCGAGCGGTAATGACTATGATAGACCCGTTGTGGTGATTAATACGCTTGCCATAAACAAGTTGTATTTGGTGAATGATAATGAGCAAGTGATTAGCTTGCCTGGGGCGACATTGCATCAGTTGCAAAGTCAGCTTAATGCTGTCAATAGAGCGCCTCACTCTGTCATCGGTTCCTCGACATTGGGAGCGTCTATTATTGGTGGTATATCTAATAACTCTGGTGGGGCGCTAGTTAAAAGAGGCCCTGCCTATACCGAGCTTGCTGTGTTTGCCCAAATAAATGAACACGGTCAACTGGTGCTAGTCAATCATCTAGACGTCGAGTTGGATGATACTCCAGAAGAAATATTAACAAATTTGCAAAACGGTCATTTTGATAAAAAAGAATTACCTGACACTGGTAAGCTCGCATCTGACAGAGAGTACATCGCCCGAGTAAAAGATGTTGATGCAAGCACACCCAGTCGCTTTAATGCGGACAAGCGCAGACTGTATGAGGCCAGTGGCTGTGCTGGCAAGCTTGCCGTGTTTGCAGTACGTCTTGATACTTATCCAATAGCGGCAAAAGAGAAAACTTTCTACATAGGCACTAACAGTGTGAA
This sequence comes from Psychrobacter sp. Ps7, assembly GCF_022129225.1. Lineage (NCBI taxonomy): Bacteria > Pseudomonadati > Pseudomonadota > Gammaproteobacteria > Moraxellales > Moraxellaceae > Psychrobacter > Psychrobacter sp. Ps7. The sequence goes on from NZ_JADQAH010000001.1 coordinate 24,110, forward strand.
TGAACTGACACAGCTCAGAAGACAGATATTATCAAGCTTCGACAATATCCCTGAATTGGGTGAGTATATGCACCGTGATATATTTGATGTCTCTGCCAAATATGGCAAAGATACGTTTTTAAGTATTAAGCATCTCGGTACAAATGCCTTACCTAGATTGTTTTCTATCAAAGGTGCTATGGACGCAAAGTTCCATAAATGGTCATGGATGCCAAAGCATTTCACTGACAAAGTCATGCAGTTCATCGCCAATCTATTTCCAAAGCATTTACCGAAGCGAATGATGGAGTACCGTGAACAATATGAGCATCACTTAATCTTAAAAATGAGTGATGAAGGTATAGCCGAGGTACAGGATTTTCTGAAGACATTTTTTGACGCGTCGGACACAGGTAATTATTTTGAATGTAGTAAAGAAGAGTCAGAAAGCGCGCTTTTAAATCGCTTTGCTGCAGCTGGTGCCGCATTACGCTATGAAGTTATACATGAAAAAGAAGTTGGTGAAATATTAGCGTTAGATATTGCCATACCACGTAACGAGTTAGAGTGGCTTGAAAAACTACCCGAAGAAATTGAAAAACACTTAGAGATGAAGCTGTACTACGGACATTTCTTTTGCTATGTGTTTCACCAAGACTATATTTTGAAAAAGGGTAGTGATGCACATCTTGTTAAAAAAATGATGCTAAAGCTCTTAAACGAACGTGGAGCCAAATATCCTGCTGAGCATAATGTAGGGCATCTATACGAAGCAGAACCTGATTTGCAAAACTTCTATAAAAGCCTAGACCCAACCAATACCTTTAATCCGGGCATTGGCAAAATGTCGAAAACCAAACGTAATTGCTCGTGCTGTTTGTAATGGGCAGTTTGGGCTAAGCTTGCCGCTTCAAAAATAAGCCAATTGCATCCATCGTTTAGCACTAATCAATAAATAATTAGAGATTCAAAAATATTATATAGATATCTAACAGCATAAAAAGGGTAAGCATATGATTATTTCATCTCCAAACGATTACAGGGCTGCTGCCAAGCGCAGACTGCCACCATTTCTATTTCATTATATAGATGGCGGTGCTTATGAGGAATATACCTTAAAGCGTAATGTTGAAGATTTATCAAAAATTGCGCTTAGGCAGCGTGTACTGAATGATATGTCACAACTGAGCTTAGAGACGCAGTTATTTAATGAAACCCTGTCTATGCCTGTCGCGTTGTCACCAGTGGGTCTGACAGGTATGTATGCACGTCGCGGAGAGGTTCAAGCCGCTATGGCAGCCGATCAAAAAGGCATTCCGTTTACCATGTCGACGGTTTCGGTTTGCCCGATTGAAGAAGTAGTGCCTAAAATTAACCGTCCAATGTGGTTTCAGCTTTATGTATTAAAGGACCGAGGTTTTATGAAAAATGCCTTGGAACGTGCCAAAGCGGCGGGGTGTTCGACCTTGGTTTTTACGGTGGATATGCCAGTACCAGGGGCGCGCTACCGAGATATGCACTCTGGTATGAGCGGTAAAAATGCCGCTATGCGCCGTTACTTCCAGTCTGTGACGCATCCGCAATGGGCATGGGATGTAGGGCTAAATGGCCGTCCGCATGATCTGGGCAATATCTCCACTTATTTAGGCAAGCCAACAGGGCTAGAAGATTATATAGGCTGGTTGGGCAATAACTTTGATCCCTCCATTTCTTGGAAGGATTTAGATTGGATTCGGGAATACTGGGATGGGCCAATGGTCATCAAAGGTATTTTGGACCCAGAAGATGCCAAAGATGCGGTGCGTTTTGGGGCAGACGGCATAGTCGTATCCAATCATGGTGGACGACAACTGGATGGTGTTTTATCCAGTGCACGGGCGCTGCCTCCTATTGCTGATGCGGTTAAAGGAGAGATTAAAATTTTAGCCGACTCTGGCATACGCAATGGCTTAGATATTGTGCGTATGTTGGCTTTGGGCGCTGATATTTGCATGCTAGGGCGCGCCTTTATTTATGCTTTAGCAGCGGATGGCGGTGCAGGGGTAAGCAATTTGCTAGAGCTGCTAGATAAAGAAATACGCGTCGCAATGACCTTGACTGGTGCCAAAACGATTGCTGATATTAATTCTGATTGTTTGGTAAAGCTGGATAATTAAACCGATGCTATAGAGTTTGTCAGTACATGAAGTGAGCTATTGCAAATAAGATACCGGAGCTTAGAAGCCGTCGGCTTGGTCGTTGAACACAAGCGCGAGGTTGCAGAAATTCCAATATCTAGGCTACCAACGAGCGAATGTTAGGGTGTTTTGGTTGTTATGTGATGACTGGGAATGAGATGCTATGAAAAGGGCTTATTGTGCATTGTGAAGTTAATAGGCATATTATTGTTGAAGGATAACCTCAACTTAAAGCAATCATTACGTTGAACCCCGGAGCTTATCTATATAATCAGCCCAATTTTGCATCATTAGCACTCTGGTATCAATTTCATCTAATCGGTTATAAGCGCCGCCATGCGTATCCTTTATTCGATGTCCTAATTGCAGCTCAGTCACGATATCTGAATAACGCAGCTCAGGTTGTTCCATTAGTAGAGTTTTCGCTGATGCTCGAAATCCATGAGCGCATTGAACATCCTTATATCCAAGCCTATGAAATATTTGCACTAGCGTTGCTTTACTAATATAAGGATTGCTCGAGGCGCGTATCGATGCAAATACGTGTTCTTTGTGACCTGTGATTGCTTGTATTTTTCGTAAGCGCTCAATTACTTGAGTGGCTAGTGGTACAACTAAATGAGATACCATGTCATCACGACCTTCGCCTTTAGTAGGAGAAAACTCCCATAGCTTATTATCCCAATCTATATCTTGCCAACGCATAGACCGCAAATCGATACTACGCACAAAGACATACGGTAGTAAATTCATCGCTTCTAATGTGATTTTACTTGCACCTTTGAAATAGGACATATCGTTTAGGAGAGTGGCAAACTGATCAGGCTTGGTGATGGCTGGTAAGTGGTTGCCTGAACTGGCAGGTGCTAGCTCACCACGTGTATCAATAGCTACATTTCTATCGCATAATCCTCTTGCGACAGCAAATGAGAAGACCTTTTCAGTATAAAGCCGAGTGCTGGCACCAACGAAGGTTGCTTGATTTTCATTGTTTTGAATCGCCTCACATACACTCAAGATCATCTCGCTTGTGATATCGTTCATTCTTAAGTCGCCAATCTCACGACACATATATCCTAGACACAAATCCCAAAAATTGAGGGTTGAGTCACTAAACGCGCGCTTTCTAGATTTACTATGGTGACGACTTGACGTTTTGTGATCTCGCCACGCTTGTGTGATTTCAGAAAATGTGGCGTTCTTTAGATGAGCATACCTATTGACTTGTTCTTTTTTATGAATGGCTTTAGGGTCGGAGCCTTGTGCGACCATGCTAAGTATAGTTTCTGCTTTATACTTAGCTTCATATAGACTGATATCTTCGACCTTACCTAGCATCATTCTAGGGCGCTTACCATCGATATGGGGATGAGCGTACCGTAAGTAGTATTCCTTTTTACCATTTGGATAAATACGAATACTTAAACCCGCGATACCTGAGACACTGACCGAGTAATCTTTATCTCGGCATTCAAGTTTATTGATATCATTTAAATTATCGACAGCCATGAGGTACATCCGTCAGCTTTATAAGCTAGGTAAATTGTGAGTGTTAATCTATTATCTCTATACTTAGAGTTAGAACAACCTTTGCGCACGTTTTATACATCTTGAAAAGCGTCTTCTGGGAAACATAGATAGCTATTGGACACCAACATGGACACTGTTATTCATTGATGAGTTTACAAAACCCTTTAAATGGAAGGTTGTAAAGTACAATCATCCCCAAGTGAAGGTTGGGGATGATTGTAGTATAACGACTGAAGGAGGAGTAGGCTATGCGTTTATTGAGCTGTAGGTTATTATTACTGGTTATTTTGGTCAAATAATTGGAGTTAATATAAGATGAATGCTTTTCCTAGCATTTGATTGAGCATATTTTCGACAAAAACCATGCTCCTGTACGTGCACAGAATATAAAAATTAGGGGCGTAGTACTGTTCTGTGCAAATTTGACGGTTGTTAACTCAGTGCTTTAGATGGAATTATATTACGAATAGTGAGGGGGTTTTTGATAACTTAAAACAAAAAGTATTACAGCTTAGTTGGCAATGATACTCGCCACTATAAGGTATATCTAAACCAGACTTGCAGACAGGTCAAGTAAGAATATTGTAATATCATACCTGCGCTATTAGAACTGATATGAAGTAACAGATATCAAAAAGAGTTATGATTTTTGAGCTAAGCTAATAATCTATAGGTAGTGATATCTTTATATGCCTAACGTATTGCAAAAGCATTCGTACCAAAGAGCCAGATGATTAAGATGCTAACAATTGAAAAATGATAGCGAAATTGGCTATTGGGTGATGATTAGTAATTAGGAATTGGATAAAGTACTGATTAGACATTCTGGCAGATGTAGCCAATATGATGGTGACACATAGAACGAACTCATCAAACAGTTTAGCTTTAAAGCTTCGATGAGCGATAAAGAAGATTTAGTTAAGGTTTACCATAGTGATGAGTGCAATACATGTGAAACGGTTATTAACTAAACTAACTAGTTATTTATGATACATAACATAACCCCATGAATTTGCTATCAGGTACTACTTATTTAACATAATATACATTATGCGAAAACAAACCAATGGCTTTAGAAGTTAGGCTCATAGTTTTATACAGTGCCATTTATAAGCTCTCATGATTATTTCTGTGATTTTTATTCAGGGTTTATAACTTTTTATATTTAGGTATCAATAAAAATAATGCTCAGCATTGGCTAGCGACAGGTTTCTAGTAAATGCTTGCGAAAAGACTTGCCATCTTCATCTAAAATCACATCTGCCACTCGGCAATTAGCATCGTCATCGGTACCATTACATGACAACTCATAATAAACATTGCTGCCATGTGCCAAACTCACTTGCACCAATCCTTGGTCAGTCATCGAAAACTGTTTGTCTTGGGTATAATCAGGATCTTGCGAATCCCACAATACATCATAATCAACATGACAAGATATTTGCTCTCTATCAAAATAGTCTTGCTCAATCTGCATCGCGGCTTGTAGATCTGGGTCGGCATACTGTTGCAATACGACCGGATTATCCATGCCTTGATTGTTGACGTCTTGCTGATACATGTTGCTAATGGTCGCTATTTTTATGGCTGCATAAGTCTGAGTTGACTCTGCTATATCAGCTATAGCAAAATTGGTTGCTATCAGTCCCATAGCTAGCAGCGTCAGTGAATAATGTGTTGGCATGGCGTTCTCTACGAGCTTCAATGATATAAGTGTTATAAACCATTACATCATAACCATATTATGACTCTGCTGTATTATCGTATCATTCCGGTTTATCTACTAAAAACGATCTATTACTTAATAACTTTTAAATAATAAATTTTTGCTTAGTAATCTTGTGAAATTTGCCCAATTATATTCACAGTAACGTATATTTCGATAACCACTGCGATAAGGATGCTTCATGACCCTATTATCTACTTTCAAAGACCGTTCATCTAAATTAACCGTTGGCGGCGCATTGGCTTTGGCGCTAGCAGCAACTGGCTGTCAATCTTCTGCTGAATCCAATATAGCCACTCCAAATCAATCTAACGGCCATTCATCAACGCCCGTTGTCTCCGATATCAGTCAGCAAACCCTTAAGCAGCAAGCCTTACGTATTCAGCGCGCGCTTGCGAATAAAGACTTCGCTCGCATCACCAATGATATTCATCCGACCCGTGGCGTCCGTTTTTCGATGTATGCCTATGTGCGTCCTGAGACGGATAAAGTCTTTAGCCGTGAACAATTCGCCCAATATTTGCAACAGTCCAAAATTCGTTTTACTTGGGGTGAAAAAGACGGTACGGGCGATCTACTCGTCACGCCACTACCTACATATTTAGACACGTGGATTGATGCTAGCCAATTTAACAATGCCAATATCAGTATTAATGAGTTCCAACACAGTGGGAATATGATTAACAACCTAAAGAAAATTTATCCCAATTCAGAGGTTGTCGAGTTTTATCATAAAGGCTCAGAGGAATATTCCGGTATGGATTGGCGTATCATGCGTTTAGTGTTTGAAGAATATCAAGGTAAACGCTATTTGGTCGCTATTGTGAATGAGCAATGGACAACTTAAATAATTTTTATCTATAAAAACATAGACTTAAATGAAAAATAAGCAAAAAAAAGGCGGTGTCATAAAACCTATGCACTGCCCTTTTTTATTGCTTTTTCATGCCTATATATTCATTATCGAACATTAATAGTGACTATTAATGATTTTGATTAAAGTGGTGTTTGGCGAAAAAACTTCATCATTATGTCGTAAATATCAGGGTAAGCATCGATCAGCTTTTGCGGCGTCTCAAAAAACACCTCACTGAGTACCGCAAAAAACTCCGCAGGATTAGTCGCGCCATAACGATCAAGACCTGATTTATGATGGCTTTGAAAATCCTCAAAATCTCGTGTCATAATTTCAGTCCAGCGCGCAGGATTCATATCCACTTGTAGCGGTGGAAAGCCGTTGGCACGACCATTTAACATATCAAGTTTATGCACAAACTCATGAATGACGACATTATGACCGTCGCGCTCCCCTGAGTGTTTGGCATCCTTCCACGACAGAATAACGGGGCCGCGCAGCCATGCTTCGCCGCTACGGTGCTGACTGCCCTCATGGACAATGCCCAGCTCATCGACAGTGGTGGTTTCGCTCTTGTAGGAACTAGGATAAATAATAATGGCTGACCAGCCAGCATACCACTCAAGGCTAAGGTTTAAGATAGGCAAGCAAGCTTGCAAGGCGATGGATTGCCGCACCGTATCGCTAATCTCAAAACCTTGTGCGCCCGTGATTGACTTATCCGCCAAAAACAGCGTCGCCAGCTCAAACAAGCGTGTTAGCTCGTCCTCATTTAACCGATCAAGTATCACAATACGCTGAGCCGCTTGCAGCCAGTCAGCATGAGTAAACTCACTGTTGTCCAATATGCGCTGCTCGCGCCAGTCTTTTATGATGTCAAACATACACTTTATCCCTATTCTTCTTAGTATATAGGCCAGCCGTTCTACGTATATTATAGCGATAACCAGTAGCACGCCATGATAATTACTATATTAAAATGTATAAAAAACGCCGCTCATAAATACATTACTGAGCGGCGCAGACTGTCATCCATACATTATGTTTTAAAATTGATATTGTAAGCCTAACTGTACTGAGCTGTCTTTATCATCACGTGCAAAGGTGGTATCACCATTCAGATAAGCATAGACATTGTTATGAACCTTGTTACTCACACTCAGCTCAAACGTCTCGATTTGAACGTCATAGCGCTGTAACCACAAAAACGTCTGTGTATAGCGACTGATTATTTCAATCAGGCCGCGCCCTTCATTGGTATTCAACTCAGGGCTTTGAGCTGTCTTTCTGATAAGGTTTAACGCTTGCTGCAATTCATTGGAGTTTTTATCAAGGCGCTGTTGGTTAAGCGTATATCCTTTCACCAAGTACTCACGTAAGCGCTGGGTCGCCCATATACGAAACTGCGTGCCTTTTTTAGAATTAACCCGATAACCCACAGAAATAATGGCATCTAGATTGTAAAAGCGAATGTTGCGTCGCACTTGTCGGTTTCCCTCTTTACGAACTACCGAGGATTGCTCGGTAGTTGCTTCGGGGTCGAGTTCGCCTTCTTTATAGATGTTTTTTAGGTGCAAACCAATCGTGTCAGAGTCCTTTTCAAACAGTGTGGCTAATTGTGCTTGTGAGAGCCACAAAGTATCATGCTCTAAGCGAATCTCAATCCGAGTCTGTCCATCAGCACTTTCGTATATCTCTACTTTTACCGCATCATCATTAGACTTCTTGCATAAGTCATCGTCAGCCCTTGTAATTCCGTCAGTGGAAGTCAATGAACTGGTACTTTTGCAAGAGATCTATTCATAAAGAGCTCTCGTCGCGTAATAACACACTATAATCTAATAAAAATAACGATATCTTAAGCTATCTAACTTTTAAGTACATCGATGATAATTAGGACAACAAAAAACCCAAGCCAGTACATAATGACTGACTTGGGTTTGGTGTTTTGAATAGCATCATAACGATGTCTCATTCAGTGTTGTTTAATCTACCTCATAACCTGGTACATGGAAGACTCACTGGACTGCACCTAGATAGTGCCCCTAGTGCATTAGCAGGACTGAAACAGTCTTCCTTGGGTAAAATGCAATGGCTTGACTCGTGGACGCAGCATCGTCCTTCACCGAAAACGGTGAAACGCTAAATCTCACAACGTCCCTATTCTGCCCCAGTCTCAAGCAAGCTGTCAATCAATCTTTATCCAATAGTGGTAACTATTAATATGTATGCGTCATTTAGTGTCGCACAGTTTTACTTGTTCATTTGCGCGTCATAAGATGTCGTGTTTCTATTTTTAATTAACAAAAGTTTTTGATATTTATTATCAAATAGGCTTTTATGTGCTTACAAAATATCATTCGCTGACTACATTATTATTAAGGCACACCGCTATGAGTCTGTCGTTCGAACAAATTCAGCATGCTTGGCAGGTACAAGATCCAAGCTTGGTCGAAAAGCTTTGTTTATTATCCCAGCAACCCGATCCGTTACCTGAATCACCTATATCAGAGGACGAGCTGACATTTGAGCGATTTCTACATAAGGTTCTGAGTTATTCGTTCCGAGAGCAGCCTCCTGAAGCACAGTTTGCAGAGCGTGTAGCGATAATGGCAGTCTTAGAGTCAAAAGTTATATCAGTATAGCGTTGAGGGCGAGCGCTTTATGGTGCTACAGACAGCGGGTAGCTTAGCGACGTCGCAGGCAGTGTTCAATAAACTACAAAACGACATTGACCAGCGTGCTGAGAGCAACCTCAATACGGTAGCGACGTTGTTTGATGCGGCGCAAATGGTTGGCGAATGTATGCGTGATATTATGAATCATGCAAAAGCAGTCGCTAATTCTAGTCGCGATGGGGCTTTTACTAGCTCATTTATGCTTGGTGGTCAAATTAAAGGACATCCGCCTGAGTTATACCTAATTTATCCTGAAGGCAATTGCATCAAAGCCACAGAAGATACGCCTTTCTTTCAGTTGGGCGAAAGCAAATACGGCAAACCTATTTTGGATCGTTCTGTCAGCTATAACACGGATGTAAGACACGCGGCACGTGCCTTGATGCTATCATTTGATTCCACGATTCACTCAAATCTATCAGTCGGTATGCCGATAGATTTTGTGCTTTATGAAAATGACAGTTTAATCTTACCCAAAGGTCGCCGTATTGATGATCGTGATGAATATTTTAATACCATCCGTCATCAATGGTCAGATGCGTTACGTCGCACGTTAGTTGAATTGCCTAAATGCCCTGATAATTATTGGGGATAGACCCTTCACCCTTAGACCCAATTTGAAGGCTGGTCGTCACATCAATAAAATCACACCAATAAAAACGGTGCGGTGCGACTGTCTTCTGATTGGGCCACGTCTTCTGGCGTACCTTGAGCGACAATTAACCCGCCCTCATCACCTGCCCCTGGCCCCATATCAATCATCCAGTCGCTATTACTGGCTACTTGCATATCATGCTCAACCATGATGACGGTGTTCCCTGCATCGACCAAACCGTTTAATTGCGTCATCAGCATGGATACATCAGCAGGATGTAAACCTGTGGTTGGCTCATCTAAGATATAGAGCGTATCGCCTCGTTGCGTGCGTTGTAGTTCAGTGGCAAGCTTGATGCGCTGTGCTTCACCCCCTGACAGCTCAGTGGCGGGCTGCCCCAAACGTAAGTAGCCAAGCCCCACTTGCAGCAATGCATCCAATGCGCGCAAGATAGGCGCTTCATCAACAAAGAACTCATGAGCCGCTTCAACGGTTAAATTTAATACTTCAGCAATGTTTTTATCTCGATACGTGATGGTAAGTGTTTCTTCGTCATAGCGTTGCCCATGACAGACCTGGCAAGGTGCATAGACACTTGGTAAAAATAGCAGCTCCACACTGACAAAACCCAAACCTTCACAATTTGGACAGCGGCCTTTTTTGGTGTTAAACGAGAAACGTCCAGCGTCATAGCCATGTGCTTTTGCTTGCTTAGTTGCGGCAAACAGCTTACGCACATCATCGAACAATCCTGTATAGGTTGCTAGGTTTGAGCGCGGTGTCCGCCCAATCGCCTTTTGATTGATATTAATAAGACGACGGACTTGCTCCATGCCAGCGACAATTTCACCACCAGTGGCTGTCTCAAGCTCTTGCTCAAGCAAATCTGCCTCACCTACAGGCGCTTCAGCAACCGTCTTTTGCCCCAATACTTCACTGATAAGCTCTACCAATGCTTGGCTGACAAGACTCGACTTACCTGACCCTGAGACACCCGTGACACTAGTCATCACCCCAAGCGGAAACTCAACATCCAAGCCTGTTATATTATTGCGCTCGATATTTGCGAGTTTCAGCCACGCTGTCGGTTGCCTTGTGTCAGATTTTGACTGATGATTCGCCGTGTCGTTAGCAAAGAGATATTGACCCGTATGCGACTGCGCAACCTCACGTAGCCCTTCTACAGGCCCACTATAGACAATCTCTCCGCCATGCGTGCCAGCCTGTGGCCCGACATCTACCACCCAATCAGCATGCCCAATCACACTCACGTCGTGCTCAACCACAAACACCGAGTTACCAGACGCGATCAACTCATCTAGCGCCCCAAGTAGCGCCTGCGTGTCAGCAGGGTGCAGACCTGCTGATGGCTCATCAAGGACATAAACCACGCCAAACAGTTGCGAGCGAATCTGGGTCGCTAATCGCAATCGCTGTAGCTCACCAGGCGATAGCGTTGGTGTGGTACGCTCAAGCGACAGATAGCCCAGACCAAGCCTTGTTAGTGCCTCAATACGAGAGAGAATATCACTGGCAATACGCTGGGCAACGATGGCTTTTTCGCGGTTTGGTGTGTCATCTGCCACTTTGGTGTGTGCTGTTTTCTCAAGTTTGATGGCCATATCCGTCAATGTGAGCTGCGATAGCTCACCGATATCGAGTCCTGCAAATTTAACCGACAGTGATTCTTTCTTAAGTTTTTTGCCGTGACATTCTGGACACTCGGATATCTGCATAAATTGCGAGACGCGTTTCTTGGTGCGCGGGCTTTGAGTAGTGGCAAAAGAATGCAAAATAAAGTTTTTGGCACTGGTAAACGTACCCATATAGTTTGGCTTTTCCCCTTTCTCAATTGCCTCCCGTGTCTGTTCTATATCATACTCAGGATAAACAGGCACTGTTGGTGTCTCATCGGTAAACAAGATCCAGTCGCGGGTCTTCTTTGGCAGGGTGTGCCAAGGCTTATCGATATCGTAGCCTAGTGTGGTCAATATACGGCTCAGGTTTTGACCTTGCCATGCCGGTGGCCATGCCGCAATGGCACGCTCGCGAATGCTCTTGGTATTATCTGGTACCAGCAGATCCTCGGTGACCTCAAACACACGGCCGATACCTGAACACGTGGGACAGGCACCATCTGGCGTATTGGGCGAGAACGCATCGGCATACAGTATCTCTTGGCCGGCGGGATACTCTCCGGCTCGTGAGTACAGCATACGAAGACCATTAGATATGGTTGTTACACTACCGACGGACGAGCGTACTGACGGCGTACCCCGCTGCTGCTGTAAGGCAACTGCTGGCGGTAACCCTTCTATAGTATCGACATCGGGTTCATCAACCTGATCGATGAGCCTTCTGGCATAAGGCGATACTGAATCAAGATAGCGGCGCTGTGACTCGGCAAATAGCGTACCGAATGCCAGTGATGATTTTCCCGATCCAGATATACCCGTAAAGACCACTAAGGCATTGCGCGGTAAATCCACATCGACGTTCTTTAAATTATGAACGCGTGCGCCTCTGACTTGGATAATGTCTCGGTTATAGTGAGGATAGCCATGTTTCGCCGTGTCTGTCTGATTTGAAGTTTCTTCTAATGTTTTTGAATGGGCCATAGCGCTACTGTTCCTAACGAATTTGTGGTTATTTTTATAAGTGGTGCAAATGTTAACACGTACTGATGTCAGGGCTTGGCAAGGCTTACATATCCATAGCATAGATAGACAAAACGACAACTTAAGTCATTAGGCACCTTATAATAAAAAAACCCGCAATCATTGCAGGTTTTTTGAGGAAAAAATGCTATCAGAATATGGATAACCTAAATACTAACCCACTACCAAGCGCATCAATTGGGTACTGATATACCCGCCAAACGTACCCACCGCATAGCCCATAATACCCAAAAATACTCCAACAGGCGCAAGCGATGGATGAAAAGCCGTCGCGACGATCGGTGCCGACGATGCGCCACCTGTATTGGCATTAGAACCTACCGCCAAAAAGAAAAACGGCGCACGGATAAGTCTGGCAACAGCAAAGATAATCACGACGTGAATACTCATCCATAAAAAGCCGATAAGCAATAGCCGCCACTGCGAGACAATACCCGCTAAATTAATCTGCATACCAATCGCGGCAATCAGCACGAAGATAAATACGGTACCCATTTTGGACGCGCCCACATGGTCGAGTCTGCGAATCTTAGTAAAAGAAAAAATGACACCTAACAGAGTAATAATGACTACCATCCAAAAGAATGAACTGGCAAAACTATATTGCACCGCCCATTTATATGGGGCAAAAAAGTCAGCAATTTGTCCACCAACAAAGTGCGCGACTCCTACCATGGCAAAGCACAAACCAAACATCACCATCAAATCATTGATGGTGGCTGGACGGGCATGATCGCGCTCATAGCTTTCGACGGCTTTGATAACTTTATCAATACTACTGGTATCAGCTCGCAAGAATCGATCGATCTTTGCGCTGTGTTTTGCCATTACTAATATTGCCAATAACCACAATGAGGCATTAGTGGCATCCACCAAGATCATCATACCAAACAAATTATCGCTGACCCCAAACAACTCTTTCATCGCTGCTTGATTTGCCGCGCCGCCGATCCAGCTACCCGCCACCGCCGAAAACCCACGCCATAGCGTGTCATCAGTAAACATCTCAGGCGATATCCATTTAGCGACACCCAAGCTTATTGGACCACTGATAATAATCGCGATACTGGCGGCGAAAAACATGGCAATGGCTTTCCAGCCTAGCCCCAATATCTTCGGTACATCCATCGACAAGGTCATTAACAGCAAACTCGCTGGCAACAGATACGTGGCGGTAAAGCCATAAATCTGTGAGCCAATACCGTCAGCAAAGACACCTAAACTATTAAGCGTTGCAGGTATAAAGCAGCACAGCACAATACCCGGCAATACCGCATAAAAGCGCTGCCAGAATTTACCGGGTAATCCTTGGGTATAAAAAACCAAACCGATAATGGCCATAATGATGCCAAAGGCTAATGGCAGACTATCAATGGTTAAATGAGAAGTATCGGGCATCAAATAGCTCCGCAGCACACGATGAATAAAAGCTTGTTAGTATAGACAAGGCGAAAAAAACGCGCAAGCAGCGATCGAATAAACACAAAAAAGCCAGATAACGAGTATCTGGCTTTTTTAGTGCTATCTTTAGGCGATCAAGTAATTAATAATTTCAATCACCAAATATAACAGTATTACGAGTTGTTACCACGGTTGCCGCCGTTTGGACGACCTTGGCCACGGCTGTCAGAACGACCTGCTGGGCGACCTTGGCTGCCACTTGGACGACCACGACCTGTTGCAGCACGCTCACCACGTGGAACGCCAGTGCTATCGCCGCGGCTAGGAGCACCAGTGCGCTTGCCTTGATACGGCTTGCCACCTGAACGCTCGTTTGGTTTGCCTGACGCGTCACGTGGCTTACCTTGATAACCGCTATCATTGCTAGCGCGTTGACCAGTTGATGCGCTGTCGCTTGAACGACCGCGAGCATTAGCAGGATTACCTTGATAACCACCACCCGCGCGACCACGGCCTTGACCATTACCACCGCCGTTTGAACGACCACGACCGCGACCACGACCATTACCTTTATTTTCGCTAGGTACATAAGTCTTCTTAGGCTCCATGCCTTCGATGATACATACTTCCATTTTACGATCTAAATAACGGTTGATAGCATTTAGCTGTGGACGATCATCCATGCTACATAAGCTGATAGCGATACCAGTACGACCAGCACGACCACAACGACCGATACGATGGACGTAATCTTCAGTCTGACGTGGAAGATCATAGTTAATAACGTGCGAGATAGCTGGGATATCTAGACCACGAGCAGCAACGTCAGTCGCTACTAGGATTTTAACTTTACCATTGCGCAAGTCTTGAACGATACGGTTACGCTTGCTTTGCGGCAAATCACCATGTAGGAAGCTGGCTTTATGACCCGCTTCTTGTAGCTGTTTGGCCAGTTTTTCAGTGCTACGTTTGGTAGCAGCAAAGATAATGATCTGTTCCATATCTTGCTGGCAAACGATTTTGTCAAGTAAACGGTTTTTATGATCGAAATCATCACAGTAGTACACTTTTTCTTCGATGTGTGCAGATTCTACTTTGATTGATACACGCTCAGGGTTCTTAGTGAAGCTGGCAGCGATTTTACCTACTGGGCCGTCCCAAGTTGCAGAACACATAATCGTTTGACGATCAATTGGTGCTGCACGAAGGATGTCACTGATGTCATCAGCAAAACCCATGTCTAGCATACGGTCAGCTTCATCAAGTACCAAAATTTCTAGGCTTGATAAGTCAACACGACCAGCATTGATATGGTCAAGTAGACGACCTGGGGTCGCAACGATAACTTGAACGCCTTTTTTCAACGCAGTGATCTGACCATTGTATGGTGCGCCGCCAACCAAAGGTACGCAGAATAGACCACGCATGTCTTTAGAATAAGTACGTACGCTGTCATGTACTTGCTGAGCAAGTTCACGCGTTGGCGTTAAGATAAGAGCTTTAGTTAGTTTGTCAAAGCTAGTGGCACGGCTTAAACGATCAAGTACAGGGATAACGAATGCCGCAGTTTTACCACTACCGGTTTGCGCAGACAATAATAAGTCGCGGCCCGCTAGTGCAAAAGGAATGGCTTGTGCTTGAATAGGTGTTGGATTGGTATAACCACTGCGATCAAGCGCGGTCAAAATCGGCTTGGCAATGTCTAGTTCAGCAAAGGTAATTTGATCTTCATCAGTCGCGTCAGTAGTAGCCGCTTGATTATTAGTATCAGTATTTGAAGTGTCAGTGTTTTCGATGATGCCGTTTTCAGCGGCGATTGCAGATAAAATATCAGTCATGAGAATCCTTGGTAAGTATAAGTTGCTGTAAATTCAGCAAGCTTGATGCATACCACTGATAACCGTTCACCACGCTGCCTTTATTAAAGAATTACCGGACCACATGTAAGTGTCGATAATCAGAAGCCAAGCCAATAAAGCTTAGAGCCTCTACAATAAATGCGTTCGTGCTGTCTGACGTATTTTGGTGGTAGTGCCGAGTGTCTCATCCTTGTTTGATATAAGCGTATTATTAATGCTTTGTCCAAAGCAAATAATCGCGAATAACAACCAATTTAAACCATATTTATGGTTCGGTAGATAAGATATGAGTCAAAAATAACTGCTATTTTCATTATAGGTTATTCAAGTACACAAAATCATCGGCAACAATTACTTATGGTCATCCTAGACCCAAAATCGCAGGCGATGTTATCAATCTCATAATTCACGAAAGCCTAAGCTAACGTGGCGACGCAGTATAGCACAATAAAATATTATATGTAGCTATTTATTAAATTTCTCGGTAAATAAAGCAAATTTGCTTATAGATGTACGCGTTCAATATGCTGAGTAATAAGACAATCAGCAGTATTATTGGCGGCTATCGCACCATTTTAACTTCGGTGACATACGTCGGCAGCTGCCACGCACCGCCCGCTTCAATCATACGGCAAAGCCCTGTGGTGCTTTCATGGCTTTTTTCAAATGCCTTGCCTGTCCATACCCAATCAGTCTTGGTTAAACAATCACCGATGCCGCGACCTTTTTGTACGGAAGTGATTTTACCCTTATCATAGCCAGTGGCGTTGGTGGTTACCAATGTTGGTTTATAAGGTTTACTGTCATTGATGACCCAGATGCCTGCACCAGTATTATAAGCACCTGTCCAGCAGTCATGTTGTGCCAAGAGCTGTGAGCCATTCAGTCGGCTCACACGCCATGGTGATTTATCTGATAGATTGGGACAGTCACTATCCGCATCTTTCATTGTACTTTTCATCAGCGCCGCTAGCTGCGACGATTTCATCACAAACTTTCTATTGTCGCTAGCGACGGCTTTCGGATTGGGCGCCACAAAGCGCAGTTTTGGTGCAGGTTTAGATGGCAATACAGTGCTATTTGATTTGGCGGCACCATCAGTATTGACAAAGGCAGATGACGTCCCTACTCGACCTTGGGCTTCATCTGCTTTGAGCATGACGGCGCTAGCCCCTTTATCAGAGAGTTGCCAGCGTGAGTTACGTAGCACTAGCTCAATTTTGCTTGACTTAGTCAGCGCCTCTAGTAGCGCTGCGACTTGTGTTGGGGTCAGATCAGCATTACCTGCTGCAGTTGAAAACGGCTTGGTTTCGCCATAGTCTCTACCATTGATGAACAATGATATACGATGACGATTGCCAAGTTGCATCAAGGCTTTAGATGAGCTTTCTTTAGCACCGCCCAGCTTTACCTTGCCATCCACACCAGCATTTTCGCCTGCACGGCGTATGAGTAATACCGATATAGGAAATTCGCTATTGTTTTCTGCTTGATAGCCTGCCAGCCGGCACGTACGGGTATTGTCGCAGACTACCTGCCAGTCTTGATTGGTAAATTCAACGCCATTGCTGGCCATCGTCGCTGTACTAAATAAAGCTGCGCTGATAGCAGCAAACATAGGTAATCGTATTTTATTTTTTATCATCAATAAGAGTATCTTTTTTATTTTTTTAGGATGGGTGGTTAAGTTGGCTTTGTATTGCAATATTGAGTATCGATCAGCATCTATCTGTTGATCGTTATAAATGGCGCTGAGTTTGGTATTGATAACTTTTAATTCACTAGCCATCGCCTGTCGTGAGAAGTTGATCCGTTTACGGTTATCATCCTTCATAATCGTTATCCATCAATATAGTCAATCTTATTTCAATCAGATATGTTGTCTGATTTACTCAGGCTATTATAAGACGCTCTATTCGCCTTGCTGGTATCCCAATGGTATTGAGCCAATTAAATAAGCAGTACAAATACCCACTTATTAAGGTGTTATGTGCTTGAGCTACTCAAGCTATCTTAACGTACTAAGGTTTCTATCTGTTGTACTAATGTATCATTGTGTAAACAGGTAAGTATATCTCTATTTTAATATAACCATATATGAATATAGAATAGCAAGATGTTGGATAAAATCAAGGCTGATAAGCAAATAGCCTATCAGCCTTGATTTTATTAATGCGTCTCTTATCGATAGGTTTAGTCAATAGGCTTTAATGACAGGTCTACGGCACGCTTAACGGCTGGACGTTCAGCAATTGCCTGTGCCCAGCGCTTCACATGCTTGTAGTCATCAACTTGTAGGAACTCGGCGGCATCATAGAGCTTTCCAAGCACCAATTGTCCATACCATGCCCAAATAATCATATCCGCAATATTATAATCGGCTTCGTTATTGCCACACATATATGTGCTGTCTTTTAGGTGGGTATCCAGCACATCGAGCTGGCGTTTGGTTTCCATGGTATAGCGGTTGATCGGGTACTCTAGCGGTTCAGGCGCATAAGCGTAAAAATGTCCGAAGCCGCCACCTAAGAAAGGCGCACTACCCATCTGCCACATGACCCAAGATAAACAATCTGACCGTGCTTTGCCAAGTGATAAAGGCATAAATTGGTCAAATTTTTCTGCCAGATACATCATGATAGCACCAGACTCAAAGAGTGCTATCGGCTCGCCCGCTATATCAGCAGAATGATCAACCAAGGCTGGAATTTTTGAGTTAGGGTTTATGGCTACAAAGCCAGAACCAAACTGCTCTCCTTGAGAGATATCAATTTTATAGGCATCATATTCAGCACCTTTAACACCGATCTCGGCAAGCTCTTCTAACAGGATATTAACCTTGACGCCATTTGGCGTATTCAACGAGTACAGCTGTAATGGCGCATCGCCTACTGGCAACGCTTTTTCATAGCGCGCACCCGCTGTTGGGCGATTGATACTGGCAAACTTACCACCGTTTTCTTTGTCCTGCGTCCAAACCTTTGGCGGTACATATTTATCGTTTTGCCCATCGGTATGATTGCAAGCTTTGTTATTTTCCTGACTCATAATATATCCTCAGTTTATCTTTATCGTATTGTTGATGCTTCTAGTTGTATCGTCGGTAGTCAATCCAATCTCATATGATTGAGATGAAATTAACTATACTGCATATCTGTTGGCTTAAGTCGTTAGCGAGGGTTTACTATAACGATAACCAACCCTGATATTAAAGTCCTCTCTTGTAAGCAGTGTTAATATTATTACCTCTAAACACAGAATTCTATAACCTCAACCACCAGCCGTTACTTTGATTCCCTTTTATTATGATTGAGTCTTTCTTATACTACTCGGTTGGTATAGCGAATTAGTCGTCAATAGACTATTTTGTTCATTTTATGATGGAATATCTAATGAGATTTACATGGTAACGCTAACCCCGACACAAGATAAATACTTGCCCTATGTGCTAGCGGTGGCGCTATTTATGCAAATTTTGGATGCCACTATATTAAATACGTCATTACCGCAGATGGCACAGGCGCTGGGTGAGTCTCCATTAAAAATGCAGTGGGCGGTGATCAGTTATGCGCTAACTTTGGCCATATTTATTCCCATCAGTGGTTTTTTGGCGGATAAATACGGCACGCGCCGAGTATTTTTGGCAGCGATTATTATCTTTTGTATTGGCTCACTGCTATGTGCTGCGTCACCAACGTTGGATTTTTTGATTGGCTCACGGGTTATACAAGGTATTGGCGGGGCGATGATGACGCCTGTGGCTCGCTTAATTTTGGTCAAATCCTACCCACGCAATAAGCTGCTGACCGTCATGAACTTTGCGGTGATTCCTGCTTTGGTAGCACCACTAGTAGGGCCTGTCTTAGGTGGCTATATCGTACAATATACCAGTTGGCATTGGATATTTTTGATCAATATACCGATGGGTATTTTTGGCTTTATCATGGGCAAAAAACTGGTTCCGGCACTATTTGAGGATACCAAGCGGCTTGATTGGACAGGATTTTTATTGTTTGCTGCCGCTGCTTGTGGGTTTACGCTTGCTGTAGAGTTCGGCTCACAGACTGGTCGCGGATTTTATGGGTTGCTGCTTAGTTTGGTGGCCAGTTTATTGATCGGCGCTTATATCTGGCACGCCAAGCGTCGTCAAGCACCGTTGTTCCCCTTGAGTTTGTTTGACATTCGCACCTTTCGTATTGGCATCACTGGTAACTTATTTACCAGACTAGGCATCAGCGCCGTACCGTTTTTGCTGCCGCTGTTGCTGCAAGTGGTGTTTGAATACTCACCGTCGCAGGCAGGTTGGCTACTTGCGCCCATCGCAGTCGGTGCTATCGGGATTAAACCCTGGGTCAGTAAAATTATTCAGCGTCATACTTATCGCAAAGTGCTGGTCTTCAACACGTTTTTGATGGGCACGCTCATCATTGTGTTGGCACAGTTTACCGATGCCTCACAGTGGTTATGGTTTATCCCTATTTTGACCATAATGGGCGCTTGTAATTCTATGCAATTCAGCGCGATGAATACGATTACTATCGGTGATTTAGAAGGCGCTCAAACCAGTAGCGGCAATAGCTTGATGGCGGTCAATCAGCAGTTAGCGATTAGTTTCGGTATTGCTTTTGGGGCAGCGGTACTGACGCTGTTACGTGAACGCCTACAAATGGATACGCTGACAGCGTTTCAAACCACCTATTGGATACTTGGGGTCTTGACCATTCTCTCGGGGCTTTACTTCTTACGACTTAAGCCCGAAGATGGACGCGGCTTATACTGAGCCGCTGATATTTGGATTTTGAATAAAGAGTTTGAAAAAATATTGATTAAGCGTTGATTTTGTCAGCAGTGCAGATAGCACGCGTTGTCAAATATGAGACATAAAAATGCCAGCATGTGAGTGATTATAAACCACAAGACACGCTGGCATTTTTAGAGCATATTACGGCTCATTGCATCAACAATGAACCATTAAGGCGCGTCATCATCCATTTGTGATTGGATATAGCGCTCAACCCCAATGCTTTCGATCAAGTCTTCTTGAGTCTCTAACCAGTCTTGATACTCTTCATTACCATCTTTTAGCGTCACCAATAGCTGGCGTGACACATAGTCAGACTTTGTTTCACATAGAGTAATGGCATCGGTAATGATCTCGAATTTTTGTTTTTCTAGGCGCAAGTTGCATTCGATAATCTCTGGCACATCTTCACCGATGAACATCTTGCCGTAATCTTGCAAGTTTGGTAAACCGCCTAGCAATAAAATCCGGGCAATCAGCTCATCAGACCATTTCATCTCAGCGATGGATTGTTTATAGAAACTCTCATTGAGGGCTTCTAATCCCCAATGGCGCGCAATGCGCGCATGTAAAAAGTACTGGTTGATGGCAATCAATGACTGTCCGAGCACTTTATTTAAAGCGCGAATAACCTCTTTATCCCCTTTCATTATCTCTCTCCCTTTCATGCCGTTATTTATGCTAAATACTATGGTTATTGTTCATATCTTCGTGACATTAAACAAGATTGGGAGTGACTTCAGCCATTTGGCTTTGTAGATAATTGGGCAGACTGATCATCTCAATTAAGCGCAACTGTTGCTCAAGCCAATGCGCATGATCTTCTTCAGTGTCTTTTAGTTGTTCTACCAACATCTCACGCGTGACATAATCGCGCTCTGCTTCACAGAGAGCAATACCGTCTTTTAAGTGCTGTTGTACTTGATACTCTAGCTCAAGGTCAAGTTGCAGCATTTCAGGAACTGTCGCACCGATATTGATGGCATTGACCGTCATTTTCGGCGTGCCACTCAGCATTAGGATACGGCGAATAATAGCTTGGGCATGTAACGTCTCATCTGCCATCTCATGATGGATACGGTCGTACAATTTGCCATAATGCCACTCAGCATACATTTCTGAGTGAATAAAATACTGGTCACGGGCAGCAAGCTCACCGCCTAACAAAAAATTCAAATAATCAATGACTTTTGGGCTACCTATCATAACCTATACTCCCCTATTTATATTTTACAGATCACCATACATTCATAATTACCCATATAAGGATAGTACTATTGGTAAACTGATCAGTAAAGATCAAAATCAACAAAACGTCTTACAACGTGAGACAGATATAGTAGCATATAGGCGCTATACAGCTTGTAATGTTATGAACTAAGAATAAGATGCTAATTGAGAATCATAATTAGCTAGCTTTAGTAATCACTGGTTTATCGCAACAATGGCTGCTAATGATGCTCAATATCATTGTAGTAGGTGTATGAGTAAAGTTATACGGACGCTCGCAACTTACCCTTTATGTATAATGACCAAAGGATAAGTGCGGAATATTGAATGTATGTGGTATCGAGGCGTACTAGTTATATTTGTGTAATGAGGTGATGAACAGCTGGGTAGTAAATCTCTGGTTTGATAACGTTTAAACAGCGTAAGCCAAGACATCGAGTCTAGCATGATGCTCATCTAGGTAATCGTTAACCATCGGTTCGCAGCAGCCACAGCAAGTAGCAACATCTAGGGTATCTTTTAGACCGTCAAGGGTATCGATACCTGAAGCAATGGCTGCTTTGATTTGCTTTTCTTTTACGTCATTACAGATGCATACGTACATGGTCTGGCTCCTCTGAATACCGCTATTCGGTAACTGCTTTTATTGCTCATAAATTTAGTGCATTGATGATAAAAATGATGAATACAGTGTTTTATTTGATATTCACAGTCATTGTTATGGCTTGATGTATAATAACGATAACTATTATCATTTGCAATAGCATTTGATATATTATTGGTATAAAAGTACAGTCATGAAAGTAGAGTTATATTGCACGCAGTTAATTGATGTAAGTGAATATAAGCGTGCGTGTAACCGAATATGATGAAAGGTAGTAAATTAACGACGAACTGTAATTTAGCCCATTTTTTAATCGATTTTGTAGATAACTGCTGTTATATTGAACCCCTATTAACAAAGCCCAATTGGAATTGTTCTATGTCTGATAATAATTTTACGATACGACCTATCGAGTTATTTAAAGTCTTATCTGACCCGACGCGCTTAAAAATATTTCAAATTCTATTTAACAAAGAATCGCGCTGTGTTGGCGAGTTGGTAGAAATACTAGATCAACCACAGCCAACGATATCGCGTCATTTGAACCATTTAAAGAAACTCGGTATTTTAAGCTGTGTTCGCGACGGTACGTGGATGTGGTATGAAGTCGCTGACGACTTGCCAGAATGGTGCCAAGAGATTTTGGATATTACTTATAAACAAATATCTAGCAAAGATATCGATATGTCCAAGCCTGCTGAGATATGATGACTATCTAGCATTATTGCTATCAACATTTGATCTCAATAACGCTAGATACCAAATGAAATTGAGACCTGCTTTAACCCATAAAAAAAGACCTATTTATTGTAGGTCTTTTTTTATGGGTGATAATAGAAGAACTGCACCAAATTTTACTATGCCAAATCTAAAAAATCACTAATAAACGCATTGGCTGGTTGGTGTATCAGCTCCTCCGATGTGCCTACCTGCTCTACCCGCCCTTGATTCATGACCACGATCTCATCTGAGACGGCGCGGGCTTCTTCTTGATCGTGAGTGACCATGATACTGGTAATACCAAGCTCATGGTGGATGTTCTTTAACCACGTGCGCAGCTCTTTACGTACCTTGGCATCGAGTGCACCAAAAGGCTCATCGAGCAACAATAATTTTGGCTTCACTGCTAAGGCGCGTGCCAGCGCAATCCGCTGACGCTGACCGCCTGATAATTGATGCGGATAAGCATTGGCAACTTGTGGTAACTGCACCAAGTCTAATAGCTCAGCAACGCGCTTATTGATATCTGCCTTACTTGGCCGCTCATTCTTTGGTAACAAGGTCAGTCCAAAGGCGACATTATCGGCGATATTTTTATGACGAAACAATGCGTAATGCTGAAACATAAAGCCAATATGGCGCTTTTGTACTGGCGTATTGGTCACATCCATCTCATCAAACAATATCTGCCCTGAATCAGCATATTCTAAGCCGGCGATAATGCGTAACAACGTCGTTTTGCCACAGCCTGATGGTCCCAGTAAAGTGGTCAGCTTGCCAGTCGGCACGGTGATATTGATATTATCTAAGGCGGTAAACTGACCGAATTTTTTATTAACGTTGCGAATCTCGATGCTCATAATGGGTTCTCTTATTATATCTTTGGTATGGTGGCAGATTTTTTGGTTACCGCATTTACATTATTAAATTAAATCTAATGCCAGCCCTTTCAGACCAAGTGTAGATAGTATTACTTATCCGAAATTTCAGCGGTTGTTGCATCAGTAGTATTGGTAGCCTTCGTAGCGTTGGCACTTACCAGTAATTCAGGCACACTTGCCAGCCGTTCGGACTTGGCAAATTTGCGCTCTTGTAGCTTAGTCATGACTTGTTGAATAAGCAACGTCACGAGCGCCAGCGCGGCAAGTAGGCTTGACAAGGCAAAAGCGGCGGTAAAGTTATAATCATTGTAAGCAATCTCAACCAGTAGTGGCATGGTGTTGGTCTCGCCACGAATATGACCAGATACCACACTCACCGCCCCAAACTCACCCATTGCCCGCGCATTGGTCAAAATCAAACCATAAAGTAGTGCCCATTTGATATTGGGTAATGTCACATGCCAAAACGTCTGCCAACCAGTTGCGCCCAAGGTCAATGCCGCTTGCTCTTCAGAGTCGCCTTGCGTCTGCATCAGCGGTATCAGCTCACGTGCTACAAAAGGGAAAGTAACAAACAGCGTTGCCAATACAATACCTGGAACCGCATAAATAACTTGGAATCCCATGCTTTCAAGCCAGCCGCCAATGGTGGAATTGAGTCCGAATAGTAAAACAAACATCAGACCTGCAACGACGGGTGATACTGAAAATGGCAGATCAAGCAAGGTGGTGACCAGCTGCTTACCTTTAAACTGATAGCGCGTCACTAACCATGCAATTGCGATACCCATCACCATATTAATCGGCAAGACGATAGCCGCGGTAATTAACGTCAGCTTAATGGCTTGCAGGGCTTCTGGGTCAACCAACGAGGCAATATACAACTGCCAGCCACCTTTAAAGGCTTCATAGAACACAGCCAGCAAGGGAATGACCAACATGATGACCATAAATAGCACTGCGATGACGATAAAGGTAAGGCGTATCCATGGCGTATCTTTAGTCGCTGCATTGCTCTGGTAGTCATAGCTATTAGATATTTGCATTAGCGAGCTCCTACACGGCGCGACAGTTTCCACTGCACAATGTTAATGGTCAATAAGATCACAAATGAGATCAGTAGCATAAATAATGCAACCGCAGAAGCCCCTTGAACATCAAACTGCTCTAGTTTACTAATAATAATGAGCGGTAAAATCTCTGATTGCATGGGGATATTGCCAGCGATAAAGATAACCGAACCGTACTCGCCAGTGGCACGAGCAAACATCATGCCTGCACCCATGAGTAAAGCGGGCAAAAGCTCTGGCAAAATTACTTTGCGAAACGTCGTAAAACGATTGGCGCCCAATACCGCGGCTGCCTCTTCAAATTCGACCGATAGCTCAGCGAGTACAGGCTGTACCGCACGGACAATAAAGGGGAAACTGACCACAACCAAGGCGAGCCAAATACCTATAGGTGTAAAGGCGACCTGAATGCCAAATTTATCAAACCACTGACCAATCAAACCATTAGGGGCATAAAGGGTCGCAAGCGAAATGCCCGTGACCGCCGTTGGTAATGCAAATGGTAAATCAACTAGCGCATTAATCAACGACTTACCCCAGAACTCGTAGCGTACGAGTACCCAAGCGACCAATGTGCCAAACACCATGTTGGTCAGCATCGCCAAAAATGACATCCATAAGCTTAGCTTGATAGCAGCAGTGACTTGCGGCTGACTAATCGTCTCCCAGAATCCAGTCCAACCCATCTGAGTCGTGGTGTAGGCCATCATGGCAAACGGTAATACCACCAGTAGCGACAAGCTAAAGACCGTGATACCCATGCTCAGGCCGAACCCTGGCAGCACATTGCGTTGGCGCAAACGTGTTAACCACCCTTTTTTTGCAGGGGCTTCGCTGGCAGGAGATGTTTTTGCACTCATAATGATGTCCTATTGCCTAACCAATCGTACTTAGCGATGATTACTATTTATTGTTATTGCTTCACGTGGGTTTTCACTATTGATACTTAAAAAGAGCACTTAACAGAAAGCATTTAACGATGATGTCGTCCATAAAACCATGCTATCAGGTAGTTATTAGTGTGCTTACGGTATAAAGGACATAGCGTATATGACCATGTCCTTTATAAGGTTCTGCATGACTAACGGTGTGACTGACTGCATTTGCTAGCGCAGTAGCTTCTCTTATGCACTTAGCAAGTGATTACTGCGGTGCGTTAATGGCTAGCTGGTCGAATACACCGCCATCGCTGAAGTAGGTACCCATGATTTCATCCCACGTGCCAAAGGCATCATTTGGACGGAAGGTTTCGATTGGTGGTAATTTATCACCATTTTTATCAAGGACGCTTTTGACGCTAGGACGCAAGTATAGATTGGCTGCTAGCTGCTGGGCAGGCTCGCTCCATAAGTAGTCAAGATAAGCTTTTGCGGCATCCGTTGTGCCTTTTTTATCTGTCACTGACTTGACAATCGCAACAGGGCTTTCTGATTTAATAGAGTATTTAGGATAAACGATATCTACTTTACCCGCACCGAAATCAGTGGCGGCAAGGTTGGCTTCATTTTCAAAAGTCACTAGGACATCACCAATACCACGTTGAACGAAAGTGGTGGTCGCGGCGCGCCCGCCATTTTCATAAACTTTGACGTTTTTAAGCATGTCTTTCACGTAGTTTTTGGCACTGGCCTCGTTTTTATCAAAAGCATGTAAGCCATAACCATAAGCGCCCAAGAACGCATAACGACCATTACCCGTCACTTTTGGATTGGCCATGACGATCTCAACGCCTTCTTTGGTCAAATCTTCCCAGTCATTGATGCCTTTTGGATTGTCTTTACGGACTAAGAATACGATGGTACTGGTAAAAGGCACGGCATTGTCTGGGAATTTACTTTCCCAATCTGATTCAACCAAACCTTTTTTCTCAAGCAGCTCAATATCAGAGCCTTGGTTCATGGTAGCGACATCTGCTTGCAGACCATTGGCAACCGACAGCGCTTGTTTGCTTGAGCCACCATGTGACTGCTTGATTAGAATATTGCTGTTTGGATTTTCAGCTTTATAATGCTCAACGAATAATGGGTTGTAGTCTTTATAAAAGTCACGTGCCACATCATATGAGACGTTCAGTAGCTCAATATTTTGACCTTCTGTGGCAGCGGTGCCATCTGCATTAGCAGTCGTTTCTGTCTCGCTATTGCTACAGCCAGCCAGCCCTAAGGTTAATGCAACGCCTGCAATGCTCAAGACGTGACGTTTTTTACTTTTTTGTTGATAGTGCAAAGCGTATGTCATAAATTCCTCAAAGGTATCTGTTAAGTAATGCAAGTATGCTAACAGTGCCATCTTATTATGTTTAATGATGAATATGCGTATGTTATTGCCAAAATGGAATAACAAAGGGATAAACACAAGGTTATCAATTACTTAAATAGTATCGTTAACACATAAGGCTGACACCCTACTAACTACCCGCTCTGGCTCATACAAATTGAGCACTTTGAGCATGTATCAGGTCATTGACGATCTCTTGATAAAGGCTCCCTACTTCACTCTTGCCAGCTGATCAAAACGCCCACCATCGACAAAGAAAGTGTCCATAATCTGCTCCCAAGAACCAAATACTGCTACTGGCTCAAAAGTCTCAATATCAGGCAAGGTTGCTTTGTGAGCTGCCAGCACTTGTGGGTTACTTGGACGCATATACATCTCTGCCATGAGCTCTTGTGCTGGGGTGTCCCATAAGCCTTTTAGGTAAGCATTCGCCGCTGCCGTCTTGCCGCCCTTGTCAGTGACGGCTGTTACGACCGCCACTGGGTTGGCAATCACAATAGAATAACTGGGATAAACGATATTGACCTGTCCTTTGGCAAATTGCTGGGCAGTCAAATGTGCTTCGTTTTCGGTCGTGATCAACACATCACCTAGACCACGCTGAGTAAAGCTGGTCGTCGCAGCGCGCGCCCCATTGTCATAAGTGACCACATTTGCCAGCAGCTTTTTGATAAAGTCATTGGTTTTTACAGGGTTTTCATTACTGTTTTCTTTGAATTGGTGCAAACCATAACCGTAGGCACCTAAGAAGGCATAACGCGCCGTGCCACTGGTTTTCGGGTTCGGGATGACCACATCGATATCATTACGGGCCAAATCTGACCAGTCTTTGATATTTTTTGGATTACCAGCGCGGACCAGTAGCACCATGGTGCTGGTGTACGGTACGGCATTATTTGGTAGTGCTTGCTGCCAGTCAGCAGCGACCAAGCCTTTTTCAACCAATAAATTCATGTCAGTTTCTTGGTTGAAAGTAACCACATCAGCCTGTAAACCATTGGCAACAGATAGCGCTTGCTTACTAGACCCACCATGCGATTGGTTAACCTTTACCTCGCTGTCTGGATGGGTTCTGAGATACTCGGTACTAAACAACTCGTTATAGTCTCTATAAAAATCGCGAGACACATCATAAGAGACATTGAGTAGATTGACATCTTGCGTCTCGCCACTGGCATTATTTGCCGCGTCATCTTGCGTCGCTTCGGTTGGACTGCAGCCTGTCATTATCATCGCTGCTGCGAGCATGCCGCTGGTGGCAAGTACACGCGCTTTTACAGGCTTATTATTAGTTGATTGAATGCTAGCAATGCTAATTTGTTGGAATTTTTTTTGCATGATGCTCTCGATAAAAGTATTAGAAGCGTTTGTCAAAATCTTGACCATCATCACAGAGCCTACAATTTTTTGAGTTCGG
Organism: Psychrobacter sp. Ps7; assembly: GCF_022129225.1. Taxonomy (NCBI): domain Bacteria; kingdom Pseudomonadati; phylum Pseudomonadota; class Gammaproteobacteria; order Moraxellales; family Moraxellaceae; genus Psychrobacter; species Psychrobacter sp. Ps7. The sequence goes on from NZ_JADQAH010000001.1 coordinate 52,589, forward strand.
TTGTCGGGATGATGCAAGCTATGCTAGCAGCATAAATAGCAAACGCTTAGTGACGAATTAGCTTATCGACTAGTGAAGTTGGCATAAGTGATAAGAGCAATCGTTTTGCATTCGTTTTGCATTATTAAGAACAAAATGGGTTGAGTAGTTGCTGACAGGTTTATTAAGTAGACTATGACTTGGGTAGGCTGTACCATTATTTGTACGTCATAAAGCTTATTGTATCAATAATCCTTTTATCATCTCGCTACTATGCAAACCTTACCCTCCTACTTGACCAAAGGCCCTTATATGAATACTTCATACCGTCAATTTCGTTCTATTGTAGGGCTAATAATTATGACCGCTACCCTAGCTGCTTTAACAGGCTGTAATAGTATGTCGCCTACGGTGAATAGTGATAGCCACAGCGCTGTTAAAATAGTCACTAGTGAAACACTAGCCATGCCAGTGAGTAACAACAATATTCTTGGAGACAAGGTTTCAGCGGATTACGCTACTGCCGACTACGACAAACGAGCACAAGGCTATGATTGGGTTGGCGTGATGGTACGAGCAGATGGTGATCGACAGATTGACATTAAAGTTCGCTCACGCAGCGATATCAAAAAACCTACTTGTCATTTCGATGGTAAGGCGACATTAATGGGCCAAGATACTGCTCACGGTACGATTTTTCAGGCAAAAGTAAATGACAGCACTGCTTTTTTCCAGTTTAAGGGCGACACCCTCATCATCGACAGCCCAGATAAATATGCACTGAACTATTTTTGCTCAGGTGGAGGCTCGCTTGCGGGAGAATATAAAAAGCTGGCAGCAGGTTTAGATATTTAAGAGACAGCGCTAGTATGCGTTAAGTTGTTTTCCATTTTAAAAATAGTGATAAAAACAAAAAGGTGCCAGACTATAAGTCTGACACCTTTTTTACGACTGGCTTAGTACAAGTTTTTTATACTGATGATCAGTTTTTATACGGCAGATGCACCCGTTAATTTAACCTCAGCACGCTCTTCTTTTGCGATGCCAGCATAGTAGTCACGCAAAATCTGTAATACTTCTGGGCGACTAAAGTTATCTGGTACATCTTCATCTTCCGATAGTGCTTTACGCAGCTTAGTACCTGACACTTTAACGTGTTCAGAGGCGTCATGCGGGCAAGTCTTGTCAGAGGCCATCGCATTACAAGCATTACACCAGAACGTCCAGCCAATTTTGAGCGGCTGAGTGATAAGGTCATCTTTACCAACGTGCTCAAAAATCGTTTGCGCATCAAACGCACCGTAGTAATCGCCGACACCCGCATGGTCACGACCAACAATCAGATGGCTACAGCCATAGTTTTGGCGGAATAACGCATGTAATAAGGCTTCACGTGGACCAGCATAGCGCATATCTAATGGATAACCTGCTTGAATCACCGTGTCTTGCTTGAAGTAATTATCAATCAAGGTTTTGATGGCTTCTTGACGGACTTCTGCTGGGATGTCGCCAGGTTTCAATGCGCCTAATAATGAATGAATCAGTACACCATCGCAGATCTCAATTGCGATTTTGGCCAGATATTCATGTGAGCGGTGCATCGGGTTACGCGTTTGGAAAGCCGCCACAGTCTTCCAGTTTTTCTCTTCAAAGATTTGACGTGTTTGCGCGGGCGTTTTATAGATACCAGGATAACGCGTTGGGAACTCGCCTTCGCTCAGTACTTCTACGCTACCTGCAATATTGACCTCATCTTGATCCAACACTTGCTGGACGCCTGGATGCTCTGGATCTGTGGTGGTAAATACTTGCTGACACTCGTGTTCTTTATCAATGGTATAGGTCTCTTCTACTGTTAAGATGCCCATAACTTCGCCATCTTGTGCGACCAATGCCACTTTGTCGCCTTGACTCAAATTATCCGCAGTTTCTTTTGGCGCAGACAAAGTGATAGGAATTGGCCAAAACAAGCCAGCGTTTTCACCGCTTTGCAGACGCATGTTGTCTACCACGCCCTGCCAGTCCGCTTGATTCATAAAACCATTTAACGGAGTAAAACCACCAATACCGAACATGATTAAATCACCACGCTCACGTGAGCTTAGAGTGATGGTCGGCAATGTGCTGGCAAGCTCTAATGCTTGATCACGTGCTGCACCGTTTAATAATAGTGGCTTAAGCTCTGCACTACCATGTGGTGGAACCAGCTTTGATTTGAATTGTGATTGGGTTTGGCTTTGAGTTTGAGACATATAGTTATTAAAACCTCTTATAAAAAGAATGGTTGGAAGAGATGAGCAAAAATGCAAAAGCGATTAAATGTACAAAACTGAGAAGAAAGCCGTCGCTAGATAATAAGTAGCGTACTAGCGACTGGGCATTAAATTTGATACGCATAGGCTACCTAACTTTCGTTATGAAAATTTATGCTGTGTTTGGATATGGATATGTCTGAAAGGAATTTATGTTTCTGGGTACAAGCTTATATGATGTATAGCTGAATTATTTACATTGCGAACGGCAATAAAACCTATTACACACGCAAATCATTTTCGTCGCTGATTTTAAGATTAAAAACAAAACTGAGATTACGTCATGTATCAATATAATTACGCTGACCAGACTTTGGTAGAGGAACGAGTTGCCCAATTTCGCGACCAAACCGAGCGGTTTTTGGCAGGTGAGCTGCCAGAAGAGCAGTTTTTGCCGCTGCGATTACAAAACGGCCTTTATATTCAGCGTTATGCACCGATGTTGCGTATCGCTATTCCTTACGGGCTACTTGCCAGCTACCAATTGCGAAAATTGGCTGAGATTGCCCGTAAATATGATAGAGGTTATGGACACTTCACTACCCGTACCAATATTCAGCTGAATTGGCCAAAGCTAGAAGACGTGCCAGATATTTTGGCAGAGCTGGCATCAGTACAGATGCACTCGATCCAAACCTCGGGCAACTGTATTCGTAACACAACCACCGATCCATATGCTGGTATTCATAAAGAAGAAATCGCTGATCCACGTCCCTATTGTGAGATTATCCGTCAGTGGTCAACCTTTCATCCTGAGTTTGCCTTTTTACCGCGTAAATTTAAAATTGCAGTCATCGGTACCGAAGCGGATCGCGCTGCGACACAAGTACATGATGTGGGTCTGCACGTCGTTACCAATGACGCAGGCGAGCTTGGCTTTGAAGTGATCGTTGGTGGTGGCCTCGGGCGTACGCCTATTATTGGTAAAACGATTCGCAAGTTCTTACCGCGCGAGCATTTACTCAGCTATCTCGATGCCGTTTTGCGCGTTTATAACTTGCATGGTCGCCGTGATAACAAGTACAAAGCCCGTATTAAAATTTTGGTTGATAGCTTAGGTGGCGATCAGTTTGGCAAATTGGTGGAGGCTGAGTGGGAAGCACATACTAAAGATGGCCCGCTTACCTTGACTGAAGAGAATTTTGACACCGCTGCTAGCTACTTTAGCATGCCTGATTATCAGTCATTTGATGCGCTCGCAGTACAATCAGAGTTGCAAGCACAATTGGCAGACAATAAAGATTTCGCTGATTGGTATAAGCAAAACACCGTGGCACATAAGGTGGACGGTTACCGTGCGGTAGTGATCTCTTTAAAAGCCGGACTGGTGGACGGTCGTTATGTGCCATCAGGTGACTTGAGTGATGCGCAAATGGATGCGCTTGCCGATTTGTCTGATCGTTATAGCTTTGGTGAATTGCGCGGTACGTATCAGCAAAATCTGGTATTCGCTGATGTGCAAACCAATGAGCTTTATGAATTGTGGCAGCAGCTAGCAGAATTGCATTTAGCGCGCGCCAATATCAACACCTTAACTGACATGATTGTCTGCCCAGGTTGGGACTACTGCTCGCTTGCCAATGCAACGACGCATAACATCGCTGAACAAATCGAAAAGCAGTTTGATGATTTAGATTACTTGTATGATCTTGGTGATATTCGCCTAAACATGTCAGGCTGCATGAATGCTTGCGCCCATCATCACACAGGTGATATCGGCATCTTGGGTGTGGACAAAAAAGGCGAGCACTGGTATCAGATTAGCCTTGGCGGTAACTCTAGTAATGACGCCAAATTGGGCAAAATCTTAGGAAAAGCGGTGCCAGCGGATGATGTGGCCAGCACGCTACAAACCATTTTAGATGTGTATCTCGATATACGCGGCACTAACGAACAAGATGTTGAGGGTTTTGGTGACGTGATTGACCGCGTTGGTATCGCCCCCTTTAAGGAGAAGGTCTATGGCTAATCATCATGTGCTTGATAGCCATGGCGCAGACATCAGTGGCGAAGATACTTGGCAAGCGCTAGCGACAGCGCAGCTGCCTGACGGTATCGCGTTATCAAACCTGACCTTACTTGAGCTGTTACACAAACAAGAAAAAGTTGATGTACTTGTCCCACTAGCAGATTTATTAAATGCTGATGGCAAACTGGCAAACGGTTTGCTCGCGCAAGTATTGGATATCCTCAAGCAGCACAGCAGCCGATTGGGTGTGTGGATCACATCCAACACCGATGCTGATGATCTGCCTGATGTAAAAGAATTTTTATTGACGCAAGACTTGATCGTCATTCATGTCCCAAGTTTTGTAGACGGTCGCGGTTTTAGTTTTGCACAGACCCTGCGTCAGCTTGGTTATGAAGGTGATATTCGCATGGCAGGCGCGTTTGGTCGTGATCAAATCGCTTATTTGCTGCGCGCTGGTGCTACTAGCTTTGTACTCAATGAGCATGATGCTAAATCTGATATTAGCCAAGCCTTCACTGCCCTAGCCAGTAGCTATGATGGTCGAGACGCTTCAGCATTACCGATGTTCTCAAAAAACTGATTTTATTATTCACTATCAAATCGCTATTTTTATATTAACAATTATTAAGGAATGTATTATGAGCCAATTACACCCAAACCTAGATATCGACCAAGCAAACCAAGATTTGCAAGGTAAATCACCTGAGCAAATCGTTGAGTGGGCATTGACGCAAGCCAAAAACCCAATCATCACCACCAACTTCCGTCCTTATGAGTCAGCGATCTTGCATTTGGTTGCCAAGCAGCGCCCTGACATCACCGTATTATGGGTAGATTCAGGCTATAACACCGATGCGACCTATCAGTTTGCCAACAAATTGATTCGTGATCTTGATCTCAACGTCGTGACGTATATTCCAAAACAAACCGCTGCCCATCGTGACGCCACCATGAATGGCATCCCAGGCATTGACAACCCGCAACATGGCGAGTTCACTGAACAAGTGAAACTTGAGCCATTCCGCCGCGCGCTAGATGAGCTAAAGCCTGACGTGTGGTTCAATGCCATTCGTAAAGATCAAACGGAATTCCGTCAAGGTCTTGATGTACTTAGCCTATCAAAAGATGGCGTGTTAAAAGTAGCACCATTGTTTGAAAACACTGACGCCGATTTAGATGTTTATCTCGAAGAGCATAACTTGCCGAATGAATTTGATTACTTTGATCCGACGAAAGTAGAAGAAAGCCGTGAGTGTGGTTTGCATACGCAGTTGTAATTTTAGCAGCAATCCATAAAGTAAAAGCCCTCTTATGATTTAAGAGGGCTTTTTTTATTTTCATATTCGATTCAATATTCAGTCCCACAAAATTTGAATCTATAATCCAAGCGCTAGCGCTACTGCCAAAACAATGAGAACACACGCAAGTATCAAAATTATCGAGCTAACTGCCAACCGCCTTTCTCATCCCTTTTACCCATGACTGCCAAAACCAACACTAGACTTAACATCAGTAATAAGTACCAAGAGCCCAGCTTACCCCAACCTACCATATGCCATACATTCGCTTGTGACGGATAACGCCAAATATTGGTAAAAGTAGCAATATTTTCTGCCAACCAAACCAAAAAAGCGAGGAACAACAGTAATGGTAAAAATGGACATTGATATTGCTTGGTATCACGCAATTGAAGATTATTTTTGTGATGGATTTGAAAAAACACTCTGGTTTTCCAAAATAAAACTACTGAAGCGATGAACAATATATTGCGAATATCAGGGACAAAAAACTTAGTGAAGAAGTTGGCATAAGAAAAAATAACCAATACACTCACCCATAGTAAACGTGGCAAGTCGGTAAAAGAGGCATTAAACAATCTTAAGCCACGCGCTAAAAAACTACCTACGGCCGAATACATAAAACCGGCAAAAAGTGGCACAGTGGCAATTCTAAAAATTGCTGGTTCAGGATAGTACCAAGAACCAATTTTGGGATGGGTTAAAAACAGCTCCATTGCCATGGCCATGATATGAAAAATAGCAATGACCCATACCTCACGCGGTGTCTCTAACTTGAAATAAACCAAAAAGACTTGAATAATTAAAGCGTATCCCAACAAGAGATCGTAGCGATAGATGCCAAGAACCGACCAGCTTATTTGATGAGTCAGTACAAAAGCCAATAATAAAAGGATGCCAAACAAAGCAGACGCTAAACTTAGCACGGCGCCACGCGGAATAATGTTCAACACCTTAGATTAGCACTACAATCATATTGACTACCGTTTATTGCTTTAACAGCTCGCTTAATACGCTATGGTGAACCATGACATACATCCTCCTCTTCCTCACAATAGCTTATTATATAAAGTATTCATTAGAGGCCGCCAAACTATAGCAAATACTCCGCTTAATAGACAATTTTCTATTATTTTTGAATATCTCTATCTGTATAAAGAAGTCAGCATTTGAATAATTAACGTTTCTTGAACGTTTTATTGTCTAACATTGCGGTATTCTATGGCTTGCCTCAGTGGCTGCTCGGCATTAAACCGACGCTATAAAGCCGCATCATGGACAAAGTTACTCATCCTTTTTTATTTCCTTATAGGCACTCGCGCTCATCAATATGGATATTTATTATGTCTTTTATAAAAAAAATCGATTCACTCTATGAAAAACTGCACGATAAGCTACCAGCGGTAGGCAAGACCGCCTCTTTTTTAACTGGTACGAGTGTTCTTACTGCCAATAGTGCGATGGTGGGTCTGCCCATCTGGACTTTGGGAGCGGCAAAAGTATTGACAGGAGCAAAAGCTGCGGATGATGCGCTGATTGCGATTACCAAATACTGGATTAATAGTAATAACGCCGTCATTGATCATGCCCTACCTCATAAAGACTGGCGCATTAACCTGCCTGACGACCTGAGCGAAGACAAGCAGTATCTATTGGTAAGCAACCATCAATCGTGGGTTGACACCAGCATTGTGCAATATATCAGCCAAGATACGCTGCCTCTGACACGGTTTTTTACCAAGTTTAATCTGATTTATATTCCTGTTATCGGTCAAGCCTTTTATTTCTTAGACTTTCCGATGATGAAGCGCTTTTCTGCCAAAGCGATGGCCAAGAATCCAGAGCTTAAAAAACAAAACCTGCTTGAGGCTAAGCGTGCTTGTCGTCAATTAAAGGACAAACCTTTCGCGCTATTAAACTATTTGGAAGGGACGCGCTTTACTAAAGAAAAACATGACCAACAAAAATCCCCTTATCAGCATTTGTTAAAACCACGGGCTGGCGGTTTGTCATTAGCAATTAATGCGTTAGGCACTGAGTTGGATTCTATCTTAGACGTGACCATTGTCTACCCAGACGGCGCGCCTGACTATGATGATTTATGGAAAGGCAATATTCGCCGTTTGGGCGTCGATGTGACTCGCTTAAAGATACCAGACGAATTATTTGCTGCCATCATGGACGGCGGCTATGACCGTGATGAAACCACCAAAAAAATGATGTTTGACTGGTTAGAGGATATCTGGCAACAAAAAGATGCCCGTATGACTAAGATGCTGAGTGAGTTTGAATAGGTTTTGGCATCCGGTTAAAGATGTTTGATATTCTTACGCCTATCACGTAAATCAAATGCCTTACGTGATAGGTCAAGTTCATCACAAGATCAGACTTTAGCTTAGCTCCAAATTTTTCTGTAAATAAATAGTTATAAGAGCTAAATCAATGCAGTCGCTGTCCTCGTTTATCGATATAGTAGCCTTCGCCATCTTTATAAACATAAGCTTTGCCGTCAAGGAAGGAGTCAACTTGATCATAATCAAAGGGAATGACTGTCTGTCCTGCTTTATTTAGATAACCACCTTTACCATTTTTATGAACTGCAACCAGACCTTCAGAGAACTTGTCACTCAAATTATAAATTAAAGGAATGACGATATTGCCTTTTTTATCAATAAATCCCATTTTATATCTTTCGACTGTACCGACCTCGTACGTTGTTTTATAAGCATTATTAACCAATGCTAAGCCGTCAGAAAACTTACCAGCGGAATCATAAGAAAAGTCAATAATTCCTTCACCTAGTTTATTGATATATCCGTATTTTTTGTGAAGCTTGACTGGCGCTAGACCTTCTTGAAAGCTACTGGCGTAATCATATTGTAAAGAAATAATTTGCTCACCCTTATTGTTAAAGAAACCCCACTTGTCATCTTTAGCAACAGCAACCAAACCTTCTATTAAATAATTTACATTATCGTATTCTATCGGTATGACTAGCTTGCCTTTATCATTCATAAAGCCCCACTTATCATCCTTTTGTACGCTAACCAATCCCTCTGAAAACCCACCTACTTCATCATATATTATAGGAATAACGACTTTATTTTTTTTATTGACGTAACCCCATTTCCCACCTTTACTGACGGCTATTAGATTAAATTCAAAGCTGGGACTCACTTCATCATATTCTATGGGGATTATTTGTTCATTCATTTTGTTAATTAAGCCCCACTTACCATTCAGGCTGACTCGCGATAATCCTTTAAAAAAAGCATTGGCATCGTCATACTTAACTGGAATAACTATCTTATTATTCTTATCAATAAAACCATATTTATCATCTTGCTCTATTCTTGCCATCCCTTCATAAAAATCATTATCGCTCTCATAAACCATTTCCTTTGTATCGTCTTTCTCTAATTTAGACTCTAAATTGGTTGCGGCTTGACCATTTAGCATCAAACCAAAGGATAATCCAAATATAGCAAAAGAATATGTTATTGGTTTTCTGCGATTATTGTTCAGAATCATGGTTCTTATCTTCACTATTTAAATTTCAAGACTGAAATTATGTCTTATATTGACTAAGATTGCACATTCTAATCTATTCCCTTTTACACCAAAAACCCTCACCAACATGACAAAAACGAATATGCTAATGCCAATTCGCTACGTGAGCGTATGCCTGTGATACATCATAATAGCGACATACCTTACATTGAATGAATTACAGGTAATCCTATGAACACCTTTCCATTATTTTTTAAATTAGAAGGTCGCAAAGTACTTATCGTCGGCGGCGGCGATGTGGCGCTACGTAAAGCGGATTTGCTCAGCCGTGCTGGCGCGTGTATTATTGTCCTTGCACCAAGCATTAGCCACGAAATACAAGCCTTGTTAAGTGATAGCAAGCACGAATTGATTTATAAAAACTATAATAAAACCTATATGACAGACTCGCGCGTCATTATTGCTGCCACTGACGATGAGACACTTAACCATCAAATACATGCTGATGCCACTGAGCTAAACATTCCAGTTAATGTAGTCGATACGCCCCATTTGTGCGATTTTATCTTCCCCGCGATTGTTGATCGCAATCCAATCGTGATTGGCATATCGTCAAACGGCAAAGCGCCAGTGCTGGCACGTCTATTGCGAGCACGCCTCGAAACCTTGATTCCGCAAGGTTATGGTAAATTGGCCAAGCTGGCTGGCGAGTTTCGAAGTGAAGTCAAAGCCAAAATTCCAACATTGACGGGACGTCGACAGTTTTGGGAGCGTGCCTTTGAGGGTCAAGTCAGTCAGCTGATGTTTGCCGGTAATGAAAAGGAAGCAGCTGCGCAATTAAAGTTAGATCTAGATAGCACCACTGCGGCAATCACTGCAAAAAATACCGCAGATGATAATGCGCTTAGCACTGTTGCGGAATCCGCTTCAACCTCTGCTCCCGTGATATCAGATGCGCCAATAGAAACAGAAAACGCTATAGGCGAAGTCTATATCGTTGGTGCAGGCCCAGGTGACCCAGAGCTGCTCACTTTTAAAGCGCTGCGTTTGATGCAACAAGCGGATATCGTCTACTATGATGCGCTCGTCTCACCACAAGTATTAGACCTATGCCGCCGTGATGCTGATAAAGTGTTTGTTGGCAAAAAACGTAGCAATCATGCTGTGGCGCAATTGGGCATCAATGAGTTGTTGGTCAATAGCGCAAAAGAAGGTCGCCGTGTGGTGCGCCTAAAAGGCGGTGATCCCTTCATCTTTGGACGTGGCGGCGAAGAAATTGAGAGTTTGCGTGCGCACAGTATCCCTTATCAAGTCGTACCTGGTATTACCGCTGCCAATGCCGCCGCAAGCTATGCTGGCATTCCATTGACTCACCGTGACCATTCGCAGTCGGTGCGTTTTGTCACTGGATTTTTAAAGGCTGGCGCACCCAATAGCAATTTTAAGAGCTTTTTGAATACGGATGAAACAGTCGTCTTTTATATGGGGTTGCATTCGCTGGCGCGTTTGACGACAGGCTTGATTGATGCAGGGCGCAGTAGCGACACCCCAATCGCCATCGTCTCCAATGCCAGTATGCCCAATCAGCAGGTATTAACGGGAACGCTTGCCGACATCGTTGAGTTGCAAGAAAAAAATCAGCTACCCACGCCAGCCTTGCTCATTATGGGAGACGTGGTCGCACTCCATCATGATTTGGCTTGGTATAATTTGCAAAATCAGCAGAAAAACAACAAGAGTGACACTACAGCTAGTAACTGGCTACGTGGTGGCACAGCGGCTACACCAAAGGCAGATCATACCAGCCAGCAAGCCCATGCGTTATCAATGGTGGCCAATTTAGCAACGGCTGATGATGGTTTGGAGCAGTTAGTGATTGGTTGAAGTATGATTTTAAATTTCCAAAAAGCCCTGCCAGTAGATTAGCAGGGCTTTTGAGTATAACGCTATTGATCTTTTATGAGCTATTCGTTTTTAACAATTAAGATTTGGTCTTTCGTTTCTCAATGACTTTTATTAGCGTGCTATGAATTGATGATGCATCAGCAGGCGGATTGCTAATAGGTGTATTCTTGATGAGCAAAGTGTATTCATAATTAGGTTCAAAATCAAAACCTTCTATACCACTATATCGATACTCCCAGTCGGCGTTAGCTTGTTCAGCAGGCTTAGTCAGTAAACATGATTGCTGCGCAACACCGACACAGTCTACTTGATGGTCAGCGATGATGATTTTACGTAAAACATAAGGCATCGCATGGACAGTAATGTGGCGCTTACTATCTATCTCTGATTGTAATGTCGATTGCTCTCCCATCACTTCAACATAATCGCCTATGGTTAATTTCTGCATTTGATGGGCGTTTTTCTGAGCAAAGTTGGCTTTACTGATTTCTGCGGTATACGTCTGTCCATCCTGAGCGACGATAGTGACTTTTTGCTGCTCTCTGTCTTGCGAGATGACGTCAATCACTTGACCAATGATTGCGTCAGAATGACTCGGTTTGATCGAATGGAAAAACGCGGTGCTATCTTTTATTTGACTCACACTGGTTTTATTATTCATATTTGCTTGCTCATAACTGCTACAAGCAGCCAAAGAGGAAGTGGCAATTAAAGCCAATGTGCATAATCTGATCAACGACATAACATACCCTTATATTAATAATGGCTTGGATGTTACTAAATATGGACCTTTTCTAGTACCATTCATTTGTTACTTAATACTATTAAAAATCCGCTTTGTTAATCAGCTTTTTTAAATAGCCATTATTTTTAATAAACGATCATCGTTTCATTTACGGCTAAATGTCACTACTCATTCTTATCTACTTTGCTTTACTGGTAAGTTTATAACAAAGCAAATCGCACCAATTCTTGCTAGAATAATCGATGTCTTTTATCCATCATGAAACTCAATTATGCCTGTATCTACTACCAAACCTCTCACTATCCTTCATACTTCCGACTGGCATTTGGGGCGCAGGCTTTATGGACGAATGCGTTATGCCGAATTTGAGTCGTTTTTAGATTGGTTGCAAGACACCATTAGCCTACAGAAAGTGGATATACTAATCGTTGCTGGTGATATCTTTGACACCATGACCCCAAGCAATAGAGCTCAAGCGCTATATTATGGATTTTTAGGTAAGGTTTCAAAATCATGCTGTCAACATATCGTTGTTGTGGCAGGTAACCACGATTCACCTACATTTTTAGATGCGCCCAATCAAGTATTAAAGTTTTTAAACGTACATGTCATTGGTATGGCTTGTGAAGACTTAAATGATGAAGTGTTGGTTCTAAATGACGAGCACGATATTCCGTATTGTATCGTGACTGCCGTCCCCTATTTACGTGACCGTGATGTTAGAAGTAGTGGTGCTGGCGAGTCGGCTGATAGCAAAGATGCCAATGTCATCAAAGGCATTCGTGCTCATTACGATGAAGTGGCTAGCATTGCCAAAGCCAAGCAATATGAGCTTACTGAGACTATTGAGCACCATGTTCATAATGTTCCTATTATTGCTACAGGGCATTTATTTGCGGCTGGTGGCAGTACAACAGCAGATGATGGCGTACGTGACTTATATGTCGGTAACTTAGGTAAAATATCTGCCGATATGTTTGATGAGTGCTTTGATTATGTGGCGCTTGGACACTTGCATGTGCCGCAGCGCGTTGGAGGACGTGAGCATATTCGCTATTCAGGCTCGCCTATTGCCATGGGTTTTGGCGAAGCTCGCCAGCAAAAACAGGTATTATTGGTACGGTTTGGTAATGAAAAATTCATGAATGATAGTGTTATTAATAGCTCAGACCTACAAACGGAAGTTACTCCTGCGGAAAATAAGAAAACCTTGAGCAGTACTAAGAGCAATAACGACTTTATGGATGACTTATTTGGCTTTGAAGATACTTCTAAAGAGGAAGTTATATCGTTATCAGAATCAGAAAGTAACGACCCTCTAAGTAGTAATCACCAGTTATTACCTCAACTTACGAGAGATAAAAACCCTAGTAAAGATTCGACATTGCTGCATCACGACACTGACCGTGACATGCAAGTCCTCTCTGTCCCCATTCCTTGTTTTCAGTCATTAGCGCAAGTCTCAGGTGATATGCAAACCATTGAGACAACCATTCATACGCTGACGCAGTCGTGCTCATCGTTAGAGTCAACTTGGCTTGAAGTTATTTATACTGGCGATGACATTGTTGCCAATCTGCGTGAACAAATAGAAGCTATAGTAGACGGCTTGCCATGTGAGGTACTGAAAATCAAAAACCTTTCCACTTATGATAAGGTGCTCAATCAAGAGTCAGCCTCTGAAACCTTACAAGATTTAAATGAGTTAGAAGTATTTGAACGCTGTCTGACGCTTAATGAGGTAACAGACGCGCAGAAGCTGAGCCTACGCGACGCTTATGAGCAAATACTGCATGCCATTCATCATACAGACAGTAGAGCAGAATAATGACCGAACAAAATTGGGATACAAAGTACGAAAAATTAAAACCGATTATTGATTGGGCTATTAAAAATAATATTTCAGAAGACATTATTCCAAGAAGCGTCAGACAATTGGATCAAGTCACAGAAATAAATATGGCGTCCAAGCAAATAAATGATCTGCCCGATAGTTTTGGCAATCTTATTAACCTTACTACGCTTGATGTGAGCCTTAACAACTTAACGACCTTACCTGATAATTTTAGCAACCTTATTAATCTCACTAAGCTTAACCTGAATTTTAATAGTTTGAAGAATCTGCCTGATAGTATAGCTAGCCTGACACAACTAACTCAGTTAGCTTTTGCAAATAATACGTTAACACACTTACCCAGTTGTATTTACAACCTTACTAAACTAGAAGTTCTTGAAGCTTCTGATTGTGGATTACTTGAACTACCAAGCTGGATTGGTGCACTACAGCAACTAAAAACACTAAGTGTACATGAAAATAACCTCTCCTCTCTGCCTGATAGCATTGGTGATCTCACCGCGCTGGACGAGCTGATGCTATCTGACAATAAACTCAAAGAATTACCAGATAGTATGAACAAATTAACCCAGCTTTCACTACTGAGTATTGGTAACAACAGCTTCAGTCAATTCCCTGAAATCATTACTGAGCTTTATCTATTAGAGCATCTTGAAATCTCTGAAAACAACCTGTCTCACATACCTAATGATATTAGTAAGCTTACCGAGCTATCTATCATTAATGCTAGCGATAACAATCTTACTCAATTTCCTGAAGCTTTGTATAATGTTCCTTCACTAGTAAATATTCATCTGCCTAATAATCAGATATCAAGTATCACATCTAATATCTCTAATTTGACACAATTACACACGCTTAATCTGGATTTTAATCAGCTCACTGAACTTCCAAGATGCACACAAGTAACACTGCTTAGCGTAAATAACAACCAAATTGAGCGATTACCCAATAGTTTTAGGGATTTTTCTGAGTTATACGGATTGTCGTTGAATAATAATAAAATCACTGAGTTTCCAAATGACATTCAAGTAGGTCTATTAACACTTAGTGGTAATAAAATATCCATATTACCTGACAGTATTGGCAATATATCGACGTTGACTGTTCTAGCACTCGAAAACAATCAAATAACCACATTGCCTAGTAATATAGGCTGTCTCCATCAATTAGCAGTTCTTTTACTAGACAATAATCAACTCACTGAACTTCCAGATAGCATTGGTGATTTAATAGAGTTAGAGCAACTGACACTAGACAACAATCAACTTAATGAGTTTCCAGATAGTATTGGCCAGCTAACTAACCTCAGTGTACTTAATTTTGAACACAATAATATTAAAGTGCTACCTAAAAGCTTTCAAAAATTAATTCAGTTACCCAGCCTTATTGTCATCTTGGATGACTACAAACCCTCTATATTCAAATCTATAAGTAATTTTATTTTCCGTTTTTTTATCAAGCCTTTTAAGCGAATCCCTGCTTAATAATGATGACAAAAAATAAAACACCCTAATTTTACTACCAAATTTTATAAGACCCTGCCATGCGCCTAATAGAATTACGCCTAAAAAACCTAAACTCGCTCAAAGGCGAGTGGCTTATTGACTTCACCGACCCCGCTTTTATTAGCGAAGGTATTTTTGCCATTACCGGACATACTGGCGCTGGCAAGACTACCATTTTGGATGCGATTTGCTTAGCGCTATACAGTCAGACTCCGAGACTGGGTGATATCACAGGTGCATCTAATGAGATGATGACCCAAGGTACTGGCGAGTGTTCAGCTGAAGTGGTTATAGAAATTGGCGGTAAGCATTATCGCTGCTTTTGGTATCAGCATCGCGCGCATAAAAAACCCAAAGGCAAGCTTGCCTCTATTATCCATGAGATCAGTGACGTTGAAACAGATGATATCTTAGAGGATGCTAAGTCTAAAACAGCGCCGTTTATCAAAGAACTCATTGGCATGGATTTTAGCCAATTTACGCGCTCAATTATGTTGGCGCAAGGTGGTTTTGCTGCTTTTTTAAAATCAGATACATGGGAAAGAGCCGCTATTTTAGAGAAAATAACTGGCACTGATATTTATGCGCAAATATCTAAAAATGTCTTTGAGAAAAAACGGGATAAGGAGCATGAGCTTGCTAAATTGCAAGCTGGTGTGGATAGCTTACCCTTATTGAGTGCTGAAAACGAAGCACAACTGATAACAGAACTACAAACGCAGCAAAGCTTACAAACAACGCAGCAGCAAGACTTTGATACCATCACTAAGCAACTGGGCTGGCTAGATGACGTTGCGAAATTAAAGCAAAGCTTAGCGCAAAATCTCACCGCACTGACTAACGCCACACAAGATGAGCAAGACTTTGTTCCCAATGCTTTGCGTCTAAATGCGGCCAATAAGGCGCTTGAGATTGAAGGCGCTTTTCAAGCACTGACGCACAGTCGTGATATAAGCAAACAACTCAGCAATGAACAACAGGATTTACTTGATAAAATCCCTACTCAAACAACATTATTAGAGCAAGCGACCACGACTTTTAACGTTGCCAATACCTCTGAATCCCAACTGGAAAATGAGCTACGCGATACCCAGCCCATCATCGATAGCGTGCGAAAAATCGATACCAAAATACAGCAGCACACACATACGTTAGCCGCTGATAATCAGCGCAAAAACATCTTATCATCGAGTATCCAGCGCTTATCACAAGAAATAATGATACATCAAACAGCAGAGCAAGATATTAAGAGTGAGCTGACTCGTATCGCAAGCTATCTAGGCGAGCGTAGTGCGCTAAATAATATTGATAGCGATATTATTACCTTTAATAATAATTGCACTCGTATGAAATCATTGCTACAGAGCAATATTCAATCAAGTGACAATAAACAGGCGTATCAACACTCAAATAGCCAGTTGCAACAACAACTTTCGACTCTCAATCAGCAACAAGAAGCAGATAACAAGCTTATTGAGCAAAAACAACAAGTACTTAAAGAATTACAACAGCAGCAAACGGCATTATTAGAAGATAAGTCACCAAATGAGCTACGTGCTGATATTGATTATATAGACACGCTTACTCAGCACAGTGAACAAATACGCCTTGGACTCCAGCAACTGGCTGACGTTTCAGAAAGAATAACTATTGTTAGCGCAGCTGTGCCAGATATCCAACAAGCATTGAATACGCTTAGAGATATAATAACTAATCATGAATCAGCTATTAAAGGCGAAAAAACTCAACGCCAAGACAAGCAAGACTATCTTGAAGCACTACAGAAAGTTGCTAATCTTGAGAATTATATTATCGAGTTACAGGATGGCATGCCATGTCCATTATGCGGAGCGCTTGAACACCCCTACGGACAGCAGCACCCACTATTAGAAAGTCATAATAGCCAACATGAGACCTCATTAACGGAACAAACACGGCAACAGATTATTAATATTGATATGCGTATAGATAATATGACGCACGAATTATCAGATTGTCAAAGTCAATATGCTGGCAAACAAAACCAGCTGCAAAATGAAAGCAATCAACTCGCCACATTACGCATGCAAGCGCAAACGCTTTGTAGCGATATCAATAGCTATATCGAAAATAATATCAATTCTGACACTGACACTGACACTGCTATCAACACTATTGTTCAGCCTATAAGTGATATGAATAATAAAATACTGTCAGTTACTCAGTATTTAGCTGGCGATGCTGCCGACAGTATAAGCACAGACCCACAGTTGCTTAGCCATTTATTATCTACCGTCAACGATGTTAAAGCAGCACTGAGCCAAGAAAAAGAAAGGATCAAAAGTACGCTTAACCAATATGACAGCTTCACTCAAACACTGTCTGAGACGACCGAAGCGCTTGATAATACTCAAAAACAACAGCAGCACTATCATAATGATAATCATAAGATAACCACTGATATTAGGCTCAACACTCAACGAATAGACGACATAGATCGCGTGCTACAGGCAAGTTTTGTGGAGCTGACCACAGTAATAGCTGCGGTAGCGACTGTGGTAGAAACCTATCCGGCTGATCAATATCAAAATCATTTAAGCAAGATATCTGATAATGATTCAACCCATAGTGTAATAACAGATTCTACTGCAATAAAAAATACTTTATCAATATTAAACAATAGCATTCAAGATAAAATAGTTGTTAATCAACAGGATAGTGATACATATATTGGTCATTTGCGCCAGCTAAGTTTGGGTTTAAAACAGCTGAAACAGTACTTTCATGCTCAAAAAGACAGCGCCCAAACCTTACAAACGGAAAGTAGTAAATTAACCACTCTAATTGAGGCCAAGCAAGTACAGTTGGATAATGAAAATACTGAGCTTAATAAGCTTAACAACAGTATCGAAGAACAAACAACAGCGCTTAAGCAATTACAAGACGATAGAACACAGAAATTCACTGATAAAGATCCTGATGAAGAAAGCAATCGTTTGCATACAGCACTTGATAACGCGAAGTCCAAAAAGGTAGAAGCACAAAGGCAACGAGATAATAACGAGCAGTTGCTGTTGCAACTACAGAATCGTGCCCAACAACTATCAACTGATCTTAGTAAGATTTCTATCACGCTTAGCACACAGGAAAGTGAGTTTTCAAGCGTGTTAATACAATCGCAGTTCGATACTGAAACTGATTTTTTTAACGCTCGTCTGCCGAAAGCGACACGTGATACGCTCCAACAGCAATACGCCTCTATTGAACAGGCTTTAAATCATGCCAACATGCAATTAAAACAGACGCAGCATGCATTCGATGAAAAGGTATCTTTGGCATTAACTGAGCTGACAGATGAGAATCGAGACAGTCTTGCCAGTAAGCATACTGAACTCAAGTTAGAGAATGAGCAGCGATTGGGCGCAATTGGGGCAATTAAGCAGCGACTAATAGACAATGAACAACAAAAAGTGGCGCAAACAACGCAAAATATTGCCATAAATGCTCAAAAAGAAGCCTTACAAGTGTGGCAGCAGCTGTATGAGCTTATCGGTTCAGCAGATGGTAAAAAATATCGCAATTTTGCACAAGGTTTAACCTTTAAAATTATGATTGACCATGCCAATATTCAATTGAAGAAAATGAGTGACCGCTATTTGCTAACACCCGATATTAATAATCCGCTAGAGCTCAACGTTATTGATAATTATCAAGGCGGTGATATTCGTAGTACCAAGAACCTATCAGGTGGCGAAGGTTTTATTATCAGTCTCGCTCTAGCGCTTGGCTTATCACAAATGGCCAGCCAAAATACGCGGGTCGATTCACTGTTTTTGGATGAAGGTTTTGGCACGCTTGATGAGGAGTCATTAGATATTGCCCTCGACACCTTAACCAACTTGCAACAAGAAGGTAAAATCATTGGTATCATCTCTCATGTGCAAGCGCTGAAAGCACGCATTTTTACCCAAATTCACGTGAAGAAGCTCTCAGGTGGTTATAGTGAAATAAGTGGTCAAGGCTGTAGTAGAGTCACCACTAAAGATGCTGTTTAAAGTGTGAAAGAGATGAAAGGACTATGATGATATTATTATGATGCTAAGTAGAGTTATACAGAGTGTGGGTAACGCAAAGATTGCTAACGCCCTGCCCGTTGTTTTAGTTGGAGTCTTGGTTATCGCGACTGGCACCGCTCAGGCAACCATCAGCTGCGCTGGTTATTTACCGAATAGCTATTTTGAGCGTATTGAAACTAACGTACCCTTTGCTGGCAAGTTAGTCGAATTAACAGATGGGTCGCAGCAGCTACAAGATTTAAATGGCACCGTTATTCTCGATGGATTGACAGACGGCTATATATTGATGGATAAGTATTTATTGGCTCAGAAAAACGGAAAATATGGTGTCGTAAACGCAGCTGGCAAGATAATTGTGCCTTTTGAGTATGACGATATTCAAACTGAACCTGATATAACGACCAGCTTTATTGTCAGCGTTAAGTCATCAGAGGGCAATACCAAACAAGGTATTATCAATCGTCATGGCGAGTGGGTTTATCCGTTAGCAAACGCTCATATCCAGCATGCGCACTATGATCCTGATTATGACCAAGATTATTTTTTAGTAACGGATAATGCAGCGAGCAATCATAAAAGTCTGACAGGACTACTTGATGATAAAGGCTACTGGGCGGTGATGCCGCAGTACGAAGCCATTAATCCGCTTAACGCTTGTACGGGTCAGCCTTTATATCTGCAAGTAAGTTTGCAAGGTGAGACCGCACTGATTGACCAAAATAATGACGTCATCATTCCATTTGCAGCCAATTAGCATATAGAGTCCTTTAATAATAACGCCAATCCACTACTATTTTTGCGCAGCAGCTTATCTCATGAGATTACTGATGACATAGCGACTGCTATGAGTGAAGATATCCAAGAGTATATTATTAGTGCCGACATTGTTGCTGCTAATGGTAAGCTGACTTTTTCCTCTAATGCGCCTATTAGAAAACTGCTCTATCATCAGCTTTATACCTTTAAACAGGCTGGCAAGGTTGGGCTGATTAATGATAAAGGTGACGTGATACTAACACCCAAATTTGACAGTTATCGCGATGACGCGGATAAAGTATGGTTTGAGAACAATGGAAAATTGGTACGTTTAAATACCCTGATAACAGTAGAGTAAATATCTAATTTTGGTACTTTGTAGATACGATCGATAGTATTAATCAATAAAAAACCCCACCGTTAGCTTATAACGGTGGGGTTTTATGTCAAAGACCATTGATTTATTTAGGCGTTTTACTTAGTCACTAGTACTTAATAACTAATTACTTAGTTACTAAACCGCTTAGCTCACTCATCAATACTGACAACGTTGAAAGACCAATTTGACCATTTTCATCATTGCTATGCAGATTATCTAACTTGCTCATCTCTGTGGTGACAGACTCCAGATGATCCAAGTGACGTGAACGCCATTCACCAAACGCTTGCTTGGCATCTGGTTTAGATAATATGGCATCCATCAGTAGACGTAGACTACGTGACAGCTCGTTCATCAACGCATGGCGCGCGCGGCGATCCCAGTAGTCTTGCTGTGGTAACGTGGCGATGTTGTCCATCATCCAATCTAACTGCAAGACGTGATAGGCATCAAAGTACAACGTTGCAATCTCATCAACAGGACGCTCATATTGCTCAGCGAGCAGTGCGG
Organism: Psychrobacter sp. Ps7; assembly: GCF_022129225.1. Taxonomy (NCBI): domain Bacteria; kingdom Pseudomonadati; phylum Pseudomonadota; class Gammaproteobacteria; order Moraxellales; family Moraxellaceae; genus Psychrobacter; species Psychrobacter sp. Ps7. The sequence continues at coordinate 73,373 of NZ_JADQAH010000001.1, forward strand.
CATCAAGTGCATCAACATGATAAGGCAGCATCGCAAACAACGCGGCATCACTATTAGACAGATCATTCTGCATCAGGCTAGTAGTATCTTCTTGCAAGTATTCTGCAAATTGTTGCTCAATAAAGCCGCCTGATTTGGTTAATTTCTCAACACTATCACTAAAGCGACTGATCATGTCAGCGACTTGCAATTCTTGACCAAAGGCATTTATAAACCAAACAACACCTTGCTCAAGCGCGTCACGTAGACGCAGCTCAAGAGTTAGCAGTAATGTAGCATCGACTTGATTGTCCAGTGCTTCAAGCGTGTTCCAAGCTTTTGACACATTGAAGACATCACGGCTAATCGCATAACCACGCACGATGGTCGCAAGCGATTGATCTGTTTCCTCATAAAGACGGAACAGTGCTTCAATGCCCAAACGATTGACCACACTATTGGTCAAATAGGTGCTGATAATCTCACGATGTAAGCGGTGTTCAGTCATCTCATCAAAGAACCGCGTCGCCAGCTCATCAGGGAAATACTTACGCAGCTCATTGATAAAGTACGCATCATCTGGCAAGTCTGATGATAACAAGTTGTCATACACCCACATTTTGCCATAAGCCATGACAACTGCCAGCTCAGGGTTGGTCAAGCCAGTATCTGCTTTTTGACGTTTGGCAATTTCTTCATCTGATGGCAGATATTCAATCGCCCGATCAAGACGCCCTTCACCTTCTAACATCTGAATAAAACGCTGATGATCACTTAAGTTAGCCGCCGCACGAATGTGGCTAAGCTCAATGGCTTGTGGTTGAAGGTAGTTTTGACGCAATACCAGTTCTGCCACGCTATCAGTCATGCTTTCAAGCAACTCATTACGCTGCTTTAAAGTCATGTCGCCTTGCTCGACCACTTTGCCAAGTAAGATTTTGATATTCACTTCATGATCTGAGCAGTTTACGCCGCCTGAGTTATCGATAGCGTCGGTATAAATGCGACCGCCCGTTTGTGCATATTCGATACGCCCTTGCTGGGTAAAGCCTAAGTTACCACCTTCACCAACGATAGCCGTACGTAGCTCATTGCCGTTGACCCGTACCGCGTCATTGGCACGGTCGCCGACATCAGCATGGCTCTCATTCACGCTTTTCACATAAGTACCAATACCGCCATTCCAAATAAGATCAACAGGCGATTTTAACAACGCACTGATTAACTCATTGGGTGCCATGCTATCTTCGGCGATATCAAAACGCTGTTTCATCTCAGCACTGAGCGTGATGCTCTTATCTTGGCGGGAGAAAACGCCACCTCCTTGGCTAATAAGCGACTTTTCATAGTCATCCCACGTCGAACGCGGCATGTCAAATAAGCGGGCACGTTCTGCATGTGAAGCAGCAGCATCTGGATTAGGATCAATAAAGATATGTAGATGGTTAAATGCAGCGACCAGCTGGGTATGGGTTGATAGCAGCATACCATTGCCGAATACGTCACCACTCATATCGCCAATACCAACCACGGTAAAGTTATCACGGTTTTGAATGTCCATACCACGCATACGGAAGTGGCGTTTGACCGACTCCCAACCACCGCGTGCAGTGATACCCATGGCTTTGTGATCGTAACCAACCGAGCCACCTGAGGCAAAGGCATCGTCGAGCCAGAAATCATATTCAGCAGATAAGGCATTCGCAATATCAGAGAAGCTAGCAGTTCCTTTATCAGCCGCCACCACTAAGTACGGATCATCTTCATCATGACGCACGGTGTTGGCTGGCGGGACAATTTTGCCATCAACGATATTATCAGTCACATCGAGCATGCCGCGTAGAAATGCTTGATAGCAAGCAATGCCTTCGGCTTGGAATGAGTCGCGACCATCTGCCATGGTTTTGGTTTTGACGATAAAGCCGCCTTTTGAACCAACAGGAACAATCACCGCGTTCTTGACCATCTGTGCTTTGACCAAACCAAGCACTTCGGTGCGGAAATCTTCCATACGATCTGACCAACGCAGACCACCACGAGCCACTTTACCACCGCGCAAATGCACCGCTTCAACGCGTGGCGAATACACGAATATCTCAAACATCGGTTTTGGTTTTGGAAGGTTAGGAATATCTGCTGCCAAAAACTTAAACGATAAACGATCTTTACGCTGACCATCGCTATCGGTTTGATAGAAGTTGGTGCGTACCATGGCGTTAATTAAATCTAAATACCAACGTAAGATACGGTCTTCATCCAAGCTATCCACACCTGCCAATGCCGCCGTGATTTTCTGTTGAATCTGCGCGGTTTTTTCTGTGCGCTCATCTTCACTGTACTTAGGGTTCATACGGGCATCAAACAGACTACCGAGCGCCACGCTAATGTCGCTATTTTTTACTACCGTTTGCTGAATATACGTACTAGAGAATGGTGCTTTTGCTTGCATCATATAGCGTGACAATGCTCGTAGCACCACCACATCATAAGTGTCTAAATTGGTCGTTAATACCAATTCGTTAAAGGAGTCACTCTCAACATGTCCCGCCCAAATCTGTTTGAGACTGTCTTCAAACTGACCACGCACCACTTGCATGTTGACAGTATCGACATGCTCTAGTGTCAGTTCATACTCTTGCATCCAAATGGGCTGCTCTGGCAAATCAAACTCATAGGTTTGTGCTGAAATGACAGACACACCAAAGTTTTCAAGGATTGGCAGGACTTTAGACAAAATAACAGGCTGTTCACGACCATACAGTTTTAGGTGTAATTGATTGCTTGCGTCGCCCGTTGATTGGTATAAATGCCAAATCATCGGCTGTTCTGCTGTCAATACAGCCAAACGCTTGGTGTCTTCAACCGCAGTACGGGCATCAAAACGCTCTTGATAAGCGGCAGGGATATAATTCAAAAAGCGACGGTTTAAAGCATTGGCTTGTTGCTCACCCACATTATCCAGCAGCATTTTTTGATAGCTGTCGCTCCATGATTGCATTAAAGCAGATAGTTTTGCTTCAAGTGCCACAGTATCGACGTCTTTCACTTGACCTGGCACTGTACGCACATGGACATGCACACGTGCGTGAGCTGATTCATTGAATTCGGTGGTAAACCCTGATGATGTGCCACCGTAGGCTTCTTTTAGGACGTTCTGTACTTTGATACGTAGCTCAGTGTTGAACTTGTCGCGCGGGATATAGACCAAACAGGAGACAAAACGCTGATAATGATCCACACGGCTGAATAGGCGCAGGCTCTTTTTATCTTGCAACTGGCTGATACCAGAAACGATAGGATATAGCTCTTCAACGCTGGCTTGAAAGAGGTCGTCACGCGGCAAGGTGTTAATCACATGCATCATTTTATGATGCGCATGACCGTCACGTGGCAATTCTGCCATCGCCATAATCTTATTGGCTTTGTCACGTAATAGCGGAATTTGCTGTACCGTTAGTTGATACGCTTGTGAGGTCAATAGACCAATAAATCGATATTCACCAACCAGCTTACCATTGTCATCAAATTTATGAATACCCAAAAAGTCCATATATACGGGACGATGCACAGGCGATAAACGGCTTGATTTGGACAACATCAACACTCTCGGTTCAGTCAATAGTTGCTTTAATACTTTTGGCAATTGGCTAAAACTTTCTGACAGTTTATCTTCTTCAGCACCGCGTAATAGACCAAGACCGCTATTACCAATGGCGAATAAATCTAAATCAGCAGGTTCAGCATTCACTTCGACAGCCTGCCCGCCTTCCAAACGGTATTCACGATAACCCAAGAATATAAAATGATCGTCTAATATCCAATCTAAAAACGCTTGTATCTCTTGCTGCGAGTAAAAAACTTCTGGCAGTGGCTTGTTTGATAGCTCAGCTTTGATATCCGTCAACTGCGCACGCATCTGCTTCCAATCGCCAACGACTGTATCTAGCGTATCAATTTTTGCCAATAACATTTGCTGTAATGCTGCCAGATCTTCATCATCTTGATAGGCAATTTCACAATGAATCAAAGACAAATGAGAGGTCGCGCTTTCATGTGCGCCTTCGACATGAGTAATATGACCATTATCATCACGTGCAACACTGACAATGATGTTATAAGTACGATGAACATCGATACCTTCAGACTCAAGACTCATCAAAATCGTATCGACTAAAAACGGTCTGTCATAGGCAACAATTTGAATAACCGTATGTGAGCTGTGAAAATGCTGCTCCTCTGCTTTGGGGTTCAGCACCTTCAGTTGTGGCTTGCTACCATCATAGGCCTGGAGCAACGTAAAATGATGTAATGCCATGCCCGCTAGGTCAGCATTACTGATAGTCTCAGCTGCCTCTGCGTGCAATGGCTGATAATAGCTATGAATAAAATGATCAAATAATGATTTGTCTCTTTGTACATAACTGGTAGCAATATCGCTTATCTGGCTGATGCGCTCTTTTGCGATACTGAGGGAGTTTGGCATGTCCTTCATCCTTTTTTATAGATTTAATTTATCATTTATTTAAGTTTATTAATTCGTACTAACTAATGGCAGCGCATAAATATGTGAAACATTATTGGTGCTGCGGAGCAGTATATCCATTTACGCAATTTATTCTGTTTTTTCTTGATATTTTAAGTTTCTCTCCTTTTTTCACCCTTATTTTTAGGAATATGTCACAATTGGGATTTAATGCCATTAATTTAGTGAAGTGTAACGTACATAGCGCGCCAGCTAAAGCGTACAACATCATTTCATGAATCAGCAACATGTCGATAACATTTACTCATGAGACAGGTTTTTCCGTTTATTGATGATTAATTGCTGGCAAGTGGATACTCATGGCAATCGGTACGACTTTTTTGTTAGAATATGCCAGTATATTTGAGAGTGTGTGGCTAACTCATAATTAACTTTAATGCTAAGGGCAAGACGTATGATGAATATTTTGGTGATTGGTTCAGGTGGTCGCGAACACGCGCTAGCATGGCAATGTGCAAAAGACGATAAGGTCAATAATGTCTACGTCGCGCCTGGTAATGCTGGTACAGCACTTGAACCTAAATGCCAAAACGTTGTCCTAGTATCTACGGGCGAGAACGTTAGTGAGCATAGTGCAATCATCGATTTTTGCCAAAACAATGCCATTGATATGGTCATTGTTGGACCAGAAGCGCCTTTGGTCACTGGTATCGTTGATGCTTGCCGCGATGCTGGGATTCAAGCGTGGGGACCAACAGCATACTGTGCACAGTTAGAAGGTTCCAAAACCTTCGCCAAAGAATTCATGGAGCAAAACAATATCCCTACCGCAGCCTATAAAGGCTTCACCGAAGCGGTAGCTGCCAAAGCTTATATCGATGAACAAGGCGCGCCCATCGTTATCAAAGCTGATGGCCTTGCCGCTGGTAAAGGTGTCATCGTTGCAGAAACTATCGAACAGGCATATGAGGCCATCGATGACATGCTTGCGGACAATAAGTTTGGTGATGCAGGCAGCCGCGTGGTGATTGAGCAGTTTTTGCAAGGTGAAGAAGCCAGCTTTATCTGCATGATTGATGGTAAAAATATCTTGCCAATGGCAACAAGCCAAGACCATAAACGGGCTTTTGAAGGCGATACAGGTCCGAACACAGGCGGCATGGGAGCATACTCTCCTGCGCCAGTGGTCACTCAAGATGTCCATAAAAAAGTCATGACCCAAGTCATTCAGCCAGTGGTTGATGCAATGAATAATGCGGGTCACCCTTATACGGGATTTTTATATGCAGGTCTTATGATTGATGAGGCAGGTGACCCTTATGTGATCGAATTTAACTGCCGTTTTGGTGATCCAGAAACTCAGCCAATCTTAATGCGTTTACAATCATCAATGGTAGATTTGGTGGCAAAAGGTCTAGCAGGACAGTTGCCTAGTGATGCTCAATGGGATAGCCGCCCTGCCCTCGGTATCGTCATTGCTTCAAAAGGCTATCCTGAAACATCATCAAAAGGTGATGTGATTGCTGGCTTGCCAGAACTAGATGATAATAATGACAACGCTGTCAAAGTCTTCCATGCTGGCACTACTTTTTCTGACAGTGATGCCATAGACCGTGAAAAAGAAGTGGTGACGAATGGCGGACGTGTATTATGCGTGACTGCTCTTGCAGATAGTATTTCAGATGCTCAGCAAGCCGCACTTGCGGTAACAGGTGCGATTAGTTTTGATGGTGCACAGTATCGCCGTGATATTGGTCATCATGCTATTGCTCGTGAAAACAGTTAAAAATAAATATTACTCAGGCGAGAGCTGTTCGCAGTTTTAGTCTGATACACCAAATTACTCTTAGCTTTTATGATTCGACCTAGCATCATGCTAGGTCTTATTTTTTGATATTATTTTTTACGAAATTATAATCTGCAAATATATACTGCGGCTTACAAAGTAACTGCTATTAGCAAGCTTAGGCTCATCAACCAAATGTGCTTTATATGATACAATTTTGTACCCGTACATCGCATCTCCCTTGTATTGTAGGTTTTGAACCCACAAATCAATACCAACTGGATGAATGATTATATTTATGGCAAATGATACATCTAAACCTTCTAGCACCAAGCAATCCATCGATAACTTAAAAACCTCAGGGTTTGATAGACGAATGTCGATTGCTAAAACCTCCTTAAATATTGGTCGCCGCTGGGCGGGTAATAGTGTGTCTGGCATGTTCTTAAATAAAGAAGCTCGCACAGCACGCAACCAAGTATTTATGGAAGCCCAAGCAAACTACCTCGCAGAAGAGCTAGGTAAGCTAAAAGGTTCGGTCGTCAAAATTGGTCAAATGCTAGCGATTTATGGCGAACATATTTTGCCACCAGAAATCACCCGTGCCTTGCAAACGCTCAATGACGATACCGCTACGCTATCATGGCCAACCATGCAACAAACCCTACAGCAATTATTGGGTGAAAAACTACATGAATTAGATGTCGATACGGTTCCTATAGGTACCGCGTCGCTCGCCCAAGTTCATCGAGCCACCGTGATTGCAACTGGCGAGCAAGTTGTATTGAAAATTCAGTATCCGGGTGTTGCTGATGCAATCAACTCAGATCTTGCTTTATTTAAGCAATTATTAAGAGTGAGTAATATCGTTCCGCAGACCCGTTCGCTCGATGCTTGGTTCGAAGAGATACGTGACCTACTCCATCATGAGGTGGACTATGAAGCTGAAGCCGCGACGACAGAACGGTTTTATGACCGTCTGAGTAATGATCCGCGTTACATAGTTCCCAAGATTAATCGCACTTATTCCAAAAAACGCCTACTCTGTATGTCTTATGAGCCAGGTATTACCGTAGTTTCTGAGGCATTACAATTATTACCTCATGAGCGTCGTAACGCTATTGGTCAGGCAGCCATCGAAATCATGATGCAAGAGATTTTTGTGTGGGGTGAAATGCAGACGGACCCCAACTTTGGTAATTATCTGGTTCGTGTCAGTGAAAATGAAGGCGATATCGATAAATTAGTATTATTAGATTTTGGTGCTATTCGTCAATTTGATAACAACCTTTTGACCATTGCGCATGGCTTACTAAAAGCTGGTTACCGCCATGATCATCAAGCAATGATGCTTGCAATGACGGGTTATGACTTCTTTGATAGTATGAGCGATAAAGTACGCTCTGATATGGCGTCACTATTTTTATTGGCAACCGAACCGTTTAGTGATCCAGCGACCAATCCTGATATTCCTAGCGATTGTCTAGATAAGGGCGACCGTTATATTTGGGCGAACAGCAAACTCCACTCTCGCCTCTCAACACAAGCCACAAAAGCGATGCAGTCTTTTGAGTTTAACTTACCACCAAAAGAATTTATGTTTATTAGTCGAAAATTTATTGGTGCTTATACCTTTTTGACGGTGCTTGATGCTTATACTGATTCGGATACCTTAGTAAAACCTTATTTATAGTTTTGATTGAAGTGAATTTTTTTGAATAGTAAGTAATTTTTGAACCGCCTTTTTGTGGCATTTTATTTACTTAGGCTATTCTATATATTACAAATTAGCATTTATTATTGGCAATATTGGTTTTAATTTATTACTTAGGCTATTTAACTTGATTCACAATATCCGCCTGCCACTCATCAAACCTAGTTTTATAACCCTCGGGCTTACGCATAATAAGTTCCCAGCATACCTCTCCACGGGCTAAATATTTTATTTCAAAATGCGTGCGCTGACTGTCATCAGCGACTTGATAGCGCTCATTAGGCAACGACCATATCTCCGTTGCTTGCTGCTCTGCATTATTGATATAGGCTTCGATGTTGGTTACTAGTACCACCTCTCCACCTACTTGCAAGCGTGACAATAAAAACTCGAAAAAAGGCATGTTTAGCCATTGCTGGTTGGGATTGTGCTGTTCAGGATTGGGGTACAGTATGAAGATTTGACTGACACTATTGGGTTTAATGGCATGCACAATCCATGCGATCGCATCAGCATGAATGGCAGTTAAGTTCGGTGAATCTTGTAGCACTGCCAGTTTGGCAAAAGCGTCAAATTTATTACGCGTACGTTCAATTGCAATCAAATGCTTATCGGTATTTTTTGCGGCGAAACCAAGCGCATGCTTACCCTTCCCTGCACCAATTTCTAATATTAAAGGGACAGCGCTTTTATTGTCGTGAATGATATTTGGCATAATAAAATCACGTGGCGCTGAAAGCTTTTCTGGTTGAAATGCTCGCTGTTGCTGATGTGTAAGATTAATATTATCGGTCATCTACTATCCTTAAAGTATTTGTCTTTTGCCATTATTCGGGCGCATGCTATTATATAGTCAATCCACTTCAATAGTAATATAGCGACAGCGAGTAACGCGCTATCGTAGTCTATCAAGTGCATACGAGATGAAAATATATGCAATTACCGACTGCCGCTCGCTAATGATGTTCATCATACAAATAAATTGAGGATACTCCCACCCTTATCATGACTGAATCTACCCCCCACAGCTCCCCTAAAACCTATCCTTGCCCACGTTGCGGCACTAAAACAGCATGGCAAGACAATAAATACAAGCCGTTTTGTAGCAGTCAATGCAAACTTATCGACTTAGGTGCATGGGCAAATGAAGACTATACCTTACCTGCAGAAACCACGCCTTTTTCTGACGAGCTATAATCAACACCTTCTTTTTTAACTAATTTATCATCTTAAGGATGTTTTATATGTCTGCTACTTATCTGATGCCCACTTATAACCGTCAGCCAATCAGCTTTACACGCGGTTCAGGCAGCTGGCTATATACCAAAGATGACACGCCTTATTTAGATGCGCTGACTGGTATTGCCGTATGCGGTCTAGGGCATTGCCACCCGCAAGTGACTGACGCCATTCAGCAGCAAGCAGCGACTTTAGTACATACCAGTAATTTATTCGGTATCGACTGGCAAGAGCGTGCGGGTGAAGTGCTATGTACAGCCGCCCAAATGGACAGTGTGTTCTTTGCCAATAGTGGTGCTGAAGCGAACGAAGCGGCGCTCAAATTGGCGCGTCTATATGCCTATCAGCAAGGTTTTAAACGCCCAAAAGTCATCGTTATGGAGCAGTCATTCCATGGTCGTACCTTATTATCATTGTCAGCCACCGCCAACCCAAAAGCCCGTGAAGGGTTTTACACATTAGATGATGACTTTATCCGTGTACCCTTTGGCGATATTGCCGCGATTAAGCAAGCCGCGCACGATCATGATGAAATTTGCGCCATCTTTGTAGAGCCTATTCAAGGTGAAGGGGGTTTAAATACTGCTGCCAACGGATTTACGTATCTTGAAGAACTACAAGCAGAGTGTGAAGCCCACAACTGGCTATTTATGCTGGATGAAGTGCAAACAGGTAATGGCCGTACGGGTAAATACTTCGCTTATCAACATAGTAATGCGCGTCCTGATGTATTGACGACGGCTAAGGGCTTGGGTAACGGTTTTCCAGTAGGCGCATGTATGGTACGTGGCCGCGCTAATGGCCTGTTTGGTGCTGGTAGTCATGGCTCTACTTATGGTGGTACGCCGCTAGCCAGTCGTGTAGTACATAGCGTATATGACGTATTGGCTAACAGTGATATCATGACCAATGCCGTGACCGAAGGGCTGTTTATTCGAGAGACGCTGGTCGATACACTAGGACAATATGGCGTCAGCAGTCGTGGTGCAGGTATGATGATTGGTATCGCTTTGCCTGAGGACATGGACTGTAGTCAGCTGGTTGATCGTGCGCGTGATGTACAAAAGCTCATCATCAATGTCACTGGTGGGCATGTTGTGCGCTTGCTACCGCCGCTTAATATGAGCCGCGATGAGAGCACACAAGTGGCTGAGCGTTTGATTGATTTGCTAAAACCATCCTTTTAAATAATTGGTCACACTAAACGCTAACACTAAAAAAAGCCTATAGATAATATGTCTATAGGCTTTTTGCTTTTGGAGGCTTTAAACTACTCTCTACGGTGCGTTATTCAAACGTCACCTAATTGGCATGAAAGTACTTTTTTAACACCTCTAAACAGCGAGTGATTTTGGCTGGCTGTTGATCACGGTTTAAGGTGACAGCATATAGTACAAAACTTGGTAATTGATAACCGGTCAACACTTCGACCAAGTCACCATTTTCAAGCTCTTTTTTGATGTCCATTTCCATCATTCTAACCAAGCCATGACCTTCTTTTGCCAAGGTGGTCGCCATAAAAACATTATTGGTATAAATACGTGAATTCATTTTCGTGCGCGTCTTTTTACCCGTTTCTGTCTGAATGAGATCAATTTGATTGGCATCTTTCATGATTTCAATACAAATCAGCTGATGGTCAGCCAAATCTTTAGGCGTCTGCAGTTTGGTATGTTGACGTAGATACTGCGGTGAAGCAACCAACATTTGGCGCACATCGGTCAATGGATGACTGCTGAGGCTCGAGTCATTAATCGATGGACTCATACGAATCGCAATATCGATCCGCTCATCAATCATGTCAATATAATGGTTGTCTGCCAGATAGGTAATGCTAAGATCATCATGTGCCGCCATCCACGTAGAAAGTGCCGGCAAAATATGATTAACGCCAAGCTCCGGTGTTGTCGCCACTCGTAAGCTGCCTGCCAACTCATCACGCAACTGATTGACCTTAATCCGCCCTTGTTCAGCAGCACTGACAACATCTTTTGCGGCTTCATAAAAGCTCTCGCCAGCTTCTGTTAAGCTCAGCTTACGAGTTGAGCGGTGTAATAGCACGACGCCCAGTTCATTTTCTAATGAGCGGATTTGCTGACTGACTGCACTGGTTGTAATGCCAAGCTCACGAGCAGAGCCACTAAAAGAGCCATGTCCAACCACACTGGCGAACACAGCCATACCGCGTAAATTATCCAACATATTCTCACCTAAACTTCATTTCAGTTTTTAATATAACTTAACCATTATAACGAATCTTAATTTATCTTATCGTTATTAAATATTTCTCTCTTGTTTAAAAAAGCCCATTTAATCTGCAATAAAAACAAAAATATCAAGGCGATAGTACAACATCGCCTTGATATTTTATATGAAAGTTGTATTTAATAAATATATAGACTTTTAAATAATTTTAACAACAGTTTTTCTGACTGTTTAATACAACTGAACCTTACCCATTTTTCCTTCACCGCGCTCATTCAAATACTGCATCACAGGCGTAGCAAGCAGTCTTGCTTCTGCAACCGTTTTGGCTTGCACCAAGCGCTTTTGTTGGCGACGCTCAGGCGTCTTATCCTCTGCTTGCATGACGCTGCCATCGATTTGTAAGTCAATTTCTGCTTGAGTGAACTGCTGTTGCAGTTTAGCCGCTAATTGCTGAAAAGTGGTTTGTAAATGCCGACTATCTACACTTGTTATAAATATTGCCTTGCCATTACATAAGCCCGTCATCATGCCTTGACGCGCAAGTGCTAATTCGTCTTGAGCCAATATCTCCGCTTCACGAGCCGTTTGTAGCCAATAATCCCATTTTTCTGGTGTCCACTCACCTAGCAGTTCTTGCGGTGAGCAACGCAGCAAAGTACGAGGATCATCAAGTTGCGTTGTTAACTGAGAATTATTTGCATCAGGCTCAACAAC
>NZ_JADQAH010000001.1:85595-85706 GCF_022129225.1 Psychrobacter sp. Ps7
GGGTTCAGGCTCAACAACGGGTTCAGGCTCAACAACGGGTTCAGGCTCAACAACGGGTTCAGGCTCAACAACGAGTTCAGGCTCAACAACGAGTTCAGGCTCAACAACGAG